>NZ_JBFRSN010000100.1:0-34310 GCF_041473595.1 Vibrio sp. 10N.222.46.A1 | reverse complement strand
AATACATCTAAGTAGAGGCAAAAACAAGCTGCTAAAGTCTGGATTTTTCCAGACTTCAAGTACAAGTAAACCAGTAATGGATAATGAATAAAACCAAAAATACTTAAGAACCAGTTTATTTTACGCAGGTTTTAAGCTGGCTTCTCTGAATACTCGTTCACATTTTTTTGAAATCTCATCTAAAACTTCAAAGCTTGTTAAAGCTGACAAACGGATCGAAAGGAGTTCACGACGTAATGACTCTAACCCTTCTGTATCCAGGTTAACCTTTCGGTTTCCTTGGCCATTGTTTGATACCGGTATGATGGAATCTATATTCAGCGTCCAATCGTAATTAGCGATATCTAACCCTGGGGTGACGGCAATATCGCCTTTGAAGTAAGCGGTACATTCCCTTAGCGATAACATAGTTTCAAATTGTAATTCAATATGGTCGACTTCGGCCTGAATGTGTTCCAAACCAGTGAAGTTAAACTTCAAAATAATGAATTTTTCACTCATAACTTCCTCTCAAATATTTTTACCATCCAATCGCTCGAAGTCTGGATGGTATGGTTAGCAAGCTTAATAAGCCGTTTGCGATCCATCATTAACGTTGTCTTTGTGATGGGCTTTAACTGTTGATGGCCGTTAAGTGCTTGCTCGATTTCCAATAAGCCAATAGTTAACTGCAGGTGGTCCGTGATTATATTGAGCCCAATTATATTGAACTGTCTCAAGGGTACGATTTTGATATGTATCTCTTCAGATAATAATGTTAGCTTATTCCGGCACTCTGCAGATTCGCTCAGTAAATTTTCAATTGACTTCATTTAACCTGCCCTTTTAATCTCTTTCCATGTTCATAGATGAAAATTGATGATGTGCTCGTTCTGCATCGGCTTGAGCATTTGATTGTCGCTGATCCGTTAAATCTCTTAAGTTACTGTCGACTGAATGAGAAATAGCTGCATTGAAGTGTGAGGTAACTACACTGTTGAATTGCTTACTATTTGATGAGTACAGGTGGTTTTTCTCTTTACTGCATCGAATAGTGGACTTGGTGATATCATGCAACTGATTGCTAGTCACTGCACACGCTTCTATTTTAGAGAGCGCGTGATGATAAGCCGGAATATCTAGGCTAGGATCTAACTCAATGATCAACTCCGCTATTGGGGTATCACTCATGGTTGAAAATGCGGGACCCATCATTGATTGAACCAGATTAATTTGCTCCACACCTTTCTTTGAAACAAAACAGTCTATGATTTGCAGCTGTGAATACAGCGGCGCGAGTTTTAAGTTCGGTTTGTTATTCACACTGAAAACACCTTAAATTATACTTACTTTAAACTATATAGTATTTTTCAGAATAGTTCGAATTAGCTTTTAATTACTGATGGTTAAACGACATGTCTACTAAGTGAAAAATTAGTGAACTTGAGACTGCATAATGGCGGAGAAATCATCGACAGATAAGCCTTTGTAGTCTTTACCCGGTGTTATGGTTGAAAAGCCCGTAAATTTAGTACCATCATGGTTAAGCATCGCCCAAGCTAGTTCACTGTCCCTGTATGCTAATTTTGACGGCAACCCATCATACATCGCACTAAAAGCTCTAACCACTTCATCTGCCACATTCGTAACGCTTGTCATATCTGAATCAAAGTTGGTGGATAGGTCAACAATGATGCCAAGGTCATTATTAACTATGTTGTGATAGAAGCTTGTTACTTTTGTTGGGATGGATTTCTTGATGACTTCCAAAGTGGCAACATTTTCATGATTTTGTAGGTAAATGGACATGGGCGACCTCTAATGATTATTGAGAGGTCTTTATATCACATGAGTTATCGTCGATTGGGCGTTTAGAGAGTCTATTTTCCAGAATGGAAATAAAAGTAAAATGAATTAAATACAAACAAATGACCCACCATTATTGCCAACGATCATGCCATCATACAACATGCTATCTGCGTCATTGCCCTCTGCGGCGATATAATGACGACTCACGGTAACGGCATTGCCGCTTACAGAGTATTCTAAATTTGTTTTACGGTAGTTGTAGACTAATTCCGACCTTTGTTTCGCATCTGGCACTTGGGCTACTATTGAAAACAATGTTCGTCCGTCAGCTATAGCTCTATTTGAATTGGCTTCGAATGACACGGTAGGGCGTCGGATAGTAATGATGTAATTGTAATTATGGGGATTGTAATTCATGCCTTCATCGATAAACCCTGTTGAGGTTAATTTTGCTACCGATGTTGGTGGCACTATTCCGTTTTTAGAGCATGCTATTTGAAAGTATTGGTCTAGTCCTTTAAATAAATGCTCTTGTGAATTAACAATGGATTTGTATTGCTTAGCGAAAATTTTACGCTTTTCAACTTCAAGCCACATTGACAAGATAACGGTCAATGAAGCTAGGGCGGCCGCAAAAAACAAAGAAGTGATAAATCCTCTTTGTCGTGATCTCAACATTAAATTACGGTTCGCCCCATATGCCATAGTTTATGGCCCTTCCATCGAGAATGTAGTGCCTGATACCGTGAATTGATGTGGTTTAAAGGAAGACTTAACACGTTCAAGGATACGTACATTAGGGATAGAAATCGTTGTATTGAACTTCGTTGTATCAGTAGCAACGTCTATACCATAGTTCTGACCATTTGCCGCTCTTTGAGAAAAACCTTCAGGTAATAAATTGGTTAAATCTGCAAACTTTATGCCTGTAAAATCTGATACTCGTCCATACTTCGATTTAAACGCAGCTTCATTGATAGTATTCAGTCCAGCAATGATTTCTGTTGCTTCGGACTGTTCATTCATGGATTTAATGGCTGGTAAAAAGAACAAAGTCGCTAGGCCCAATACCCCGACAACGATTACTGTGTACTCCAAAATCCCAAAGCCCATAAAGCCGCCTTGTTTCTTTTTCATGTTTACATTTCGAAAACTAACATTCATAAATTGATCCTCAATAAACCTAAAACTCATTTAAACTACTAATTATAAACCAAGAGCAACTTTACTTGATTTAAATTCATTACTCAACTCGATTACCATTAAATCCCAAGGCTTGCTTGAAATAAAAAAGCTGATGCTGCTCCTACCATCAAAGCTGTCAACCCCGAAATAAATGCACACACAACCAGTATAAAAGTTGACGTATAACTCAACGCTTTCAGAATTAAACTGCGTCCACCTGCGTTAACTACCTCTAACGCTTCTCGAACACCCGTTGCCCCGCCTTCACCTGCAATTTGAAGGGTAAGTCTTAATTGTTTAGGTAATAAACCAGTATCAAGTTGTTCGGTACCTCTTCTACCCTCAGAGAGTCTGTCACTCATAAGTTGGAGGTGGTAGCGTTCGTACTTGGTTGCCGCTGCTCCCAAGACTTTTATCGCATCACTGGATTCATATTGAACGTAACTAATCAGAAGTGTTAAACCTGAAAACACGTTCAAACCGGAAATGTATTTGTAAATAATGAATGGAGGAAAGAACTGGTCCCACTCCATTCGTTTCTCATTAACCCAGTTTTCATTTAACCAGCGGATCGTTAAGTAGGCACTAATGATTATGGCAAGTGACAAATAGGAATAATCAACCACAAAATTCCCTAAGAGATATACATTGTGTGGAATGTCGATGAATCGGTCGATTTCTGGATTTTCCGCCTTTAGAGCAAGGTAATATTCTGAACCTTTTTTTGCTGCCACCATTGAACCCCATAGGCTTAAAATGGAAGCTACCATTTTAAATCTAACACTGCGCTGAACCTTAGCTACTTCTATCGCACTAAACGTCGCTTGTTTAATTGCAATATTAAGGTTTTCTTGGGCGTCAGCTGACTCCGATTGTGATGTAGATGCAGCCGCTCTAATGATCATAGTAAAGCTAGATGAAAAGATATCAGCCATCGCTCTATGTAGTTGTAACCCCTCTTTAGTTCTTTCCAGTAATAATTTCGATACTGCTATAAGTCGTGCTACCCCTATCGCATCTGAATCTTGATACAACCTGTTCATGATGGTCAAAACTTCTACGTTCTCTTTTTTATCTTTCTGTCCTTGGATAGAAAGAAAATGCATTAAAAACTGTGCTTGCTGCTTTTGTGAAAAACCGCGCCTAATTGAGAAAGCTTCGCGTAAAGTGAGCACGCTAGTTATCGACAATGCCGCAGGGATTTTCTTTGCCTTAAAATCACCGTCTAACCAGGATTCGAATTTATCTAACATGCTTCACCTCAAGAATAGTAAGAATAGATGTCGTGGAAGTGAGGATCATATTCTTCTTCTTCCAATAGCCCATCAATTTCACTTGCCGCCATGAAAATATCGATTTCACCCTTTTTGGCTTTAAAAATTGCTACATCTTTCATTGATACCCAGCCTCTCTCTCGTAACCATGTTTCCAACCCTGTCGTTTTGTTTTTACGAATGAAATCTGTCATTGCAAGAGTCGGCTTGATGAACTCAGTGATCCCCACCATGCCTTTTACACCATTAGTGCAAACACAAGCTTTCGGCTGTTGGCTTGCCAAACATGGCGTTTGCTCAATGTTGGCAAATCGGAGCTGGCTATAGTCTTTAAGATCGCCCATCACTTGCTTGACGATTGCTTGACGTTCAGCGGATATTTCCTCGAATACAAGCGCACATTTCTGGCAAGTTTTGGGGGCCAATCGAGTAGCTACCAGTAATTCCAATAACTTCGGTGTTGTTAAATCTTCGAGAGGTACACCAATATCCAACAATCGATCTATGATTCCAATGGCAGAATTGGTGTGTAACGTTGATACGGTAATGTGACCAGTCATTGTGGCTTGTATTAATGTTTCAGCTTGCATTAATGTACGTGTTTCACCAAGCATGATGAGCTTTGGTGCCAAACGTAAAATAGAGGATAGGAATTCATCCCACTTCTCTTTAGGTTGGCTCATCTGCATTATGTTTGGGTTAATTTCGTTGAGTTTCAATTCCACAGGATCTTCTAGAGTTCGTGCGGTTAAATCTTGCGGGAAGTAATATAGAGCTCCACCTAATAAAGTGGTTTTGCCTGAAGAGGTCGGCCCAGTAACCAGAGTCATACCTTGAGGTTTGTTGAAAGCTTTTTTGAACGCGGATTTTACTGGTGCGTCTGCATTCAGCTGGTCTAGCGTCAACGGTGTTTCAGTTTTTACCATTCGAATTACTAGACCTAAAGCATTCTCGACGCCATCTATAACAATAGGCACTTTTTCAGCACGGAGTTGGATTCGCTTTGTATGGTTGTCTTTATCTTTCACATTTGCTTTAAAAGGGATAGATTGAGGTGAGTCATAGTTAATATCACCGCCGCCCTTATTGGTATTGATCGCTTGTGAAATCAGGCGATCACCCATCTCTTGTCCTTTAACAATACGCAAATTTGATCGTACCCGCTTATCGACAATATAATTCACGACAAGATCATGACCGAGTACAAATTGAATATCACTTGCGTTTACGTCATAACCTTTTTGTACTATTTTTTCGAATTCACGCTTTGCAACAGCTGTAGTTTCTTCAGAGTTTCGATTGACGCTATGAATGGCCTTGCTTTCTTCTGCCGTTGTCATTAACGCATCAAAGTCTTCCTGTGTAACAATTTTAAATTTTGCTTTAGTTTGGCCACTTTCGATTAATTCAAGTTTTAATTTTCGTGCAATGTCATTGTGCAGCTTAAGGCTTTCTTTCGTCATAACTAGCACGGCTGATCTAAGCGGTATAATCGGAATTTCATCCGCAGCAAAAGTCAAGTACTTTGCCATATCAATATCCGATAAGGCATAGGTTGTTTCAAGTTTGCTTTTTAGTTCAAGCATTCGGGTGTCAATAGGTTGCTGTTCGGGTCCCAAATTGGAAATTGTCTTTTCTGCAGCGTTAGGTTCTATTAACCAGTCTTTAGACTCAGTGATTAATGCTTCTTCGGCGTCTGGTTCTAAGTTATTGATGGCTTCAAATTGGTCAAAACTAATTGCTTCTTCGACTGGGATATCATTAGACAATGGATCTATATATTCATTGAACACAGCTGGCAATTTCTCTACTTTGGAACTTGTATCTGTCATGTATATTCCCTCTTAATTCCAACAAAGTTTTGCTAATTCAGGTGAGTCCAATTGCTCAAATTGGCCATCTCGTACCATAACGCAGCGCTCATCATGGTCTATAGACATCAGCATAAATCGTCCTGCAAAAGTATGTCCGACTTTGACGTTTTTATAAGGTTCCCCACCAACAGTAATATAAATATATTGATCGATGATGCTTTTAACTCTTAAATCAGAAAAGCCCAACACTTCAGCTTCAGTTACGGATTCAATTCTGAAGCCGTTAGAGTCTGACAAGTCTAGGTCGCCATTATTTGTGTAGTCGCTTAGCGAGCCGCTATTGCTTGGATTTAATGTTTTTTCTGCGTTACCATTATTGGTAACCTCACCATTTTGATAGCGTTTAGTATCAACACTTGCTTTTACTGCTTGGTAATTGTCATTGTTGATGTCTTTTTGAAGGCTTACCTCCATTGCTCGTAAGCGTTTCGCGTGAATCGATAATCTTTGAATACCAAATAAGGTAGCTGCATCTTCATCTTCACTTTTGACTCGTTTTGCTAATAAATGAAGATTGGCTAGATCGTCGTGAGCTACAGCGGTAAGAATTGGTACTTCATTTAGCTTAGGTTGATTAGTAACCGGTTTTTTCGGTATGTTCGTACTTACCCCTGACTGAACTTTCGGGTTAAGTTCTGCTTTAGAAAATACAGATTCGACCTCTGAATTAACAGAAGCAAAATCACTGCTCAGTCCAAAAATTTGTAGCTCGCTTTCAACTCGATATCCTACAAAACAAAGGAATAATAATAGACAGACTAAGGCTGCATTCCGCTTTCTTGAGTCAACCTTATTTGAGGTTTTTTTAGTCGACTTGCTTTGTTCTTTTTTCATCTTCTATTCCTTTATTTGGAGCCGAATACTTTGATTAATATATTCCCGGTGTAGCCAAAATCGCATCCACCTTTTGCTTCTGAAGTTATGTACGTTTCTTCATTTCCAAACGACTCTTGGGTGGATGGGTCCACAGGTTCACTCTTAATAAATTTCGGATTGATTGCTGATACTGAATGAAGCGCGTAATTGCGTTTGGCGAATTGTGTGCTTGCATACAGAAAGTCTTCAGCCATCCAACAATTGAATTCCAACTTTACGAGGTGTACGTAATATTGCCCTTTTCCGTTCCCATTCACTAATGAGTTAGAAGTGGACATTTTAATATCATCAAACATCCAATTCATTGCATCGTGTATGTAATTTTTTTCTTCGGTAACTGACGTTAAATACACACTTTCATTAATTGGCATTTCTTGAAACAGAGCGTCTATCTGTGTTCCTTTATCGCTGTTCCAGTGTCTAAGCTTCATTCTGTCGGAAAATTCGTTCAACCGTTGGTTTGTGCCTCCTGTAGATGTTGGATATAGCTGAATTAAGTTATTCGACATTTCAAACTCCGCGATAGCCCATCCAAGGCTTCGACCATTGAAGTTGGTGTTGGCCGAATTAAACCCTTTAAGGATCGCAGAAACTCTCTGCAACCCGTATTCAAGTTGAAAGTTTTTGTTCTTTGTTATTTCTTCTCTATAGGCACGCCAAGGTGATTCAATTTTAACTTGATTGGCTTTAAGAGCTTCTTGTTCAGCAATTATTTTCTGTTGCTGATGGAATGAAAATAATTGATACGCCCCAAACGCAGCAAACACGCAAAGTGAGTAAACAAACTTGGTTTGGATGCTTCGATTGACGCTATATTTAGCACCGTTCGTACGGCAAAATAGCCCAAAGTCAACATACAAATCCTGAGTCTTATTTATAGAGAGATCGGTTAATATGGCGAAGTGACTTTTAATGGTTGCTGGTGGCCTATTCTCTGAAGGATCGTTATCGGCTTCATCATGAATCGCGTCAAAATCCAATTTAGCCTCACCAAAAGAGATTACATTGCCATCAAGCTTTAACTCGCCATCATTCGCTGTAGAAAGTAGTCCTTTTGTCGCGTCTGAAACTGTGCTGTTATCAGCATTTTCATAGACAAACCGATTTAGAACGGCATTACCATCAACTAGGTATACCGGCATTAGTTCATAATCGACAGCTTGTAGAGACATTTCAATTTCGATAAACGCTGACATAGCGTCATTAATGTCTTCAAGAGTGAAATACTGATCAAAAGCTAACAAACCCGACGAATCAAAAATGGTTACCTGGACCGTGTTACCAAGGAATTCTATATAAGAAAATCCTTGATTCAATTTTGCTTTACCTAACACGGATTTTTTTATCAGTTGAGGTAGGATGAATCCACTTTCTTTAGAGTAGTAACTGTTCGTCGGCTTCTTTAGCAGAATACGCCAGTGTTGAGGGTTCTCTATGTGGCAATGGATATATCCGTCAGTACACATATTCTTTATCTTCCCTGCCCCGAGAGGCTTGGAATCAAAGTGCTTATATTGTTTATAAGTGAGTATTTCTTCGTAGAATGCAAACATAGCTAACCCTTACGAGCGTGGGCGGAAAATATATGGTGTAACGGTAATTATTGTTTCAATACGCTCACTGTTACCATATTCACTGCTTGCTAGGAGTTCAGACACACCTTTACCACGTCGTATAGACTTTGTTTCACGACTTAACCCTGAAAGAACAAGAGTATCGCCTTGTGTGACAGTGAATTTAGAGTAGAAATCTTTTTTGGATGTTCGAGGAGATTCTACGTAGCTTGCCTTAGTGTCTGTTTCTCCAGATTGCTGTGTTGTCGTATCACCATTACGAGTAAGCTCAACAAGAGAACTTATATTGGTAGCCATGCGCATTGTTACGTCATCTTCAAATATGGTAGGCATGACATAAAGTGAGAAACCTACATCCAAGTTATCTTGCGTTATAGAACCTTCGGTACCTACATTTGCCGTGCTTTCCGATTTACGCTCTTTGATGAAGTAGATGTTTTCAAAATCAGCTAACTTAGATGCTGTGTTTGGTTGCATTGTCTGACGTGGCATTGTTCTGTTGGATACTTTCCCGTAAAACGAAAGAGCTTCGGCTAATAGTTTAGAGCCCGCAGCTTTACCTCTAGTTAGTTCAGCAGAGATAATATTTGTTGGAAGTGATGTGGAAGCTCGGCCGATTTGGGCTGCAGCTTTACCCGCTTTCACGCCACTGTTAAAAGCGACACCGCCAAGGTCAGCAATAACCGCCGCGACATCAAATGCTTGTTGACCTTCATTCGTCATTTTTACTTCAATGATATCGATCTCTACGTAAACATTCGTTCTGAACATGTCATTACGTTCATCTACAATAATTTGCATTTCATCTAAGACAGCAGGGGTATCTCTAACCGTTATCGTCGAGGTTGCTTGATTGAGGTAGATAGGGATATCTTTTACATCAATCTCCCCAGCTTCTTTATCCTCTGCTTTACTAGTTTGTGTGATATCTTTGTCTAGGTCGGGAAGATCTTCGATGTCCTGAACGCTATTTTTAGTGAGAGTTGCCGATGTGCGGAAACTTGAATATGTTAGAAGTTCTTCGTAAACACTTTTCAGAGACTCAATTTCACCATCTGCATTCACGTATTCAGTATTCGAGTTGATCGTCGCATCATCTGTATTTGATTCCCCTTTACCTTTACCTTGACCGAAGTAATCACGCCCAGGCCCAGTTGCAATCTGGAAAGTACGAGTTTCGTACATGCTCCAAATTATTTTGTTCGGTTTTGGTATCTGGAAGGAATAGCCTGATGCGGCCGAAATTGATTCAATAGCGTCACCAATAGTTTTGCCTTTGAATGACACTTTAAAATTCTTATCGACATTGCGACCCAGCGATACGTTAACACCGCTTGCGTCCTTGATAAGCACCATGCCTAAAGCGTCTTTTAGTGGTATATCAGAGCCCACAAGCCCTTTTACTGGTTCAAACCACCATACCGGTTTTTTCTGCTCACTCTCTTTGATTGGAGAGACAAACAATGAATCAGAGATCACTACATTACGATAGAGGGGTTTGTCTTTTCTGAGTTTATCAAGAAGGCGTATTTCTTTAGAAACTTCCGCTTCGACACGCGATTGGGTTTCCTCTATTTCGTTATATGATGAGCAGCCCGACAATATAGATATTGTTAAAGCACTTAGTAAAAAATGTTTAATATTCATGAGGACCCTGCTTAGTTTTTAATTCGAAATTCAACAACGTTATTAATGTGTGTTTTTACCCACAATTGATGACTGCTTTCCCAAGGGCGAATCATTTGGTCTATTAGCATTAGAACGTTTTCACCCTTGATATCGAACGAGTTATACATTCGAATTGAGGCAGGGAATTGTTCAGGGAAATAAGAGATCCCTCTATCGGTGTGGCTAAGTAAATGTTTAACATTTTCTTCCAGTGTACCAGCGGTCAGGGTGTATTTTATTTGCCCGTTTGGTAGCACTTTGAGTCGCATGCTTCGCGTTGTGGTAAGTTTCAAATATTCAGGGTATTCATTATCCATGTGAAATTTATATTGCTTGGAGTTCGCGAACTGTAGTCGGTCGTATTCTTCACTGGAAATGCCAGGTTTCTTAGTTGCGTCACCCGCTTCAAAATTTGAAGAATTAGCTGTATGTTCTTGCGCACCTAGCGTGCCGGGAACAGCCGTAGTTTTTTGTACAGGTTCGATTTTCGACGATATTTCCTCAACCTGTGCTAATGAGCTGGAAGAAATTACGCTTCCTAAAAAGGATAATGTAAGTATCGAAAGAGGTTTGAGCATGTGTTCAACTTCCCTATTGTTAGTAGCACTGGCTAATTAGTTGCTGTCGTAGGTCTTCACTTGTTTGGTGAAGTTGCATAAAAATAATACGACTGTCTGGATCAATTTCTGTATAGAAACTTAAGTGAGGGGTATCTCTCGTTAGAGTGCAGGCTATAATCGAGACATCACGTCTTAAATCAGCATCTTTAATGGAGTCACTAAAGCGAATAGGTTGGTTTATTCGTAGTGACTTAAGTGAATCTTCAACAACCAATTCATCTGACCAATTTAATCGGTAATCCCAATGCCTCAAGAGATAATTTGCAATTGAGGTTGCCGCTTTACCGCTTGGTACATAACGCTTTGAGTCTGGAAAATACTTTTGTTGAAGTTCGGCGGCTTGAGCGTTTTTCTCGGTATGTTCGATAAGAGCTGTGTACTCTGCTTTTTTAATCTCAGCCGCTCGTTTCTGTTCTTCAAGGGCAGAGGTTTTGGCTTTGTGTTCTTTATCGATTTGCATCTGACGTTTATTCAAGATCTCGATACGGCGAGCGTGATCTCGTTCGTTTTTAGTCAGGCTGTTAAGTAGGGTTTGATTGTTTTTGGCGATAGTATCTTTTGTTAATTGATCATTCTTAGCTATCTTTTGAGTGGTCAATTTTTTGTTCTGTTCGATAATTCGATTCGTCAGCTCGTTATTCTTAGCAACCTCAGTGTCATATTTATTTTTGTGGTAATTGCGGCTCCAAGTAACTCTTGATTCGATTTCTCTGCGAGTCTCCTTTACCTCTGCAGCTTTGCGTAGGTCAGCTTCGAATTCGATATCGTACTGATGCTGTGAAAGTTCAAGATTGGCTTGTGCAAGTAAATCGTGCCAATTGTAACGATTTTGCTGTTCTAAAATGCGAGGCTGTACGTAATGAATACCAGAATTGATAATTCCGTCATTGGCGCGAGTAATGATTAATTGCTCGTTTTCCATATCCACTAAATACGCTAATCCATAACGCAGTCCTGCGTCATCTATAATCTCACTCCATCTAGGTTTTACTTTTGATTCATTGAAGTGGATGTTTAAATCGCGGTACTTTGAGTCGGTAAATTTTACATCCCACCCGCGCATTAGGTCACGGTTGAGGTTTTCCATCTGGATAGTAGATGCTAAAGCACCACTACTTGCGACGATTAATAAAGCTGTCACAAGCTTTCTCGTAATTTCCATTTAAAAAGGACTCCACAAACACAAAGGCATTAATGGTTTACACTATATATTATTTTTAGGTGTTTTTTAACGATATTTACCGCTTTGTTGCCATTTTTTTAGCCCTTGCCATGTGCTTTCTAAATCTTCCCAAATGACCCTTTATGCTTTTCTTATATTTTTCATGTAGTTGAGGATTATTACCCTTGTAGTGGTAATGATAGTTCGCTGCGGCCACCAGCCATATATTTTCGTTTGGCTTACCTTGAATTCGTAGTTCTTTTAAATACTCTTTTTTTATTAAATATGCTGTCGCGTAAATTGAAAAGCATGGGTCTTCCATTAACTTCTCTGGCGTTACAATAGTCAGGCCATCGCTATGAAAATCTTCAATTCGCAAGTCGTTAATACAACCTACTCCGTAGTCTTTAGACCCATTTGAGTTTTCTAAGTAGCCGTGCAGTGGCCCACTTTCTTGCCTTAGAACCGCTAACAGTATCCATTCGGGGATCTTGTACTTCTTGGCGGAATCCGTACCACACTTCATGTATGGTGTGAGCTGTTCCAATTCTTTCTCGTAAATTAGCGAGCGAATCCCCATTCCATATGCTTTGTTAAAAGTAAGAGTAACAATCAATAATAATCCGATTGTTAAACATTGATTGACGCTTAACATAGGCGGTATTCGTGACCAAAGTGGCCTATAGGACTAATCAGGCGTGGTGGTAAAATAGGTTCTTCAGATAGGTTTAATGATTCCCACATCTTCTTTGTCTTTAACAAGCTCCGCTCTCTTACTGCATCACACTGCCCAGTATCGACATTAATGTAGACCGTTTCTTTAGGTTCATTGATCGATATGTCGACTTGGTACCCTCTTGATAGCTGGGTTAAAATAATTTGCATTGGTTCGCCATTTGCTCGCCAATTAATTTTCATTTCTTTCAGTTCAGGATTAACAAACTCAACGTCCATTTTGTTGTGCGTAATATTCTTCAGTGCCGATTCTAAACGCTGTGACCTTGCTCTTCCTTCTATCAAGCCCAACTCTGGCTTGTTTGGGTTGATTTGCACTTCTTTTGCTATAGCTGGAGGTGCCTGATGTATATGTAAAGCAGCCTGTAAGTACGAACTTAATAGAGAAGTTCCAAGGCCAATCGTTAACAATAATGTTTTTTTCATATATCCCTACTTTTGTTCAAATCCAGTAGATGCTGTCCATATTCTTTGCTTTCTTATGGTTAGCGCTCTTCTTTTGTTTCTTTTTCGCTCCTGGTAGTAAAACCAAGCTTTGAGTATTGGGATGTTCATTTTTTTAAATAACATCCAAACCAGCAGTTCGATGCAGACTAAGAAGATATAAGCTGCAAATGAAGCGGGGATCAAAACAAAAAACAATTGCACCACTATGAGCAAAAAAAGTGGGTATGGGATCATTAATACCGAACCAACATATTTAGTGTTGTCACAGTACGTGTTGCCCTCAACTGGTTTGAACCCCAGCTTATTCATTTCTTCTTGTGCTGTTCCCATTACATAACTCCTTTAGTGGGAAAGAACTGCCATGTTGTACGTTGTTTTAGTAATTAGACCTTCGCTGAGCGCCTTACTAGCACTTTGTTTGAAAGGCTGACCATATTTTTCGACGGCAAGGTTAATGCCTTGAATTAAGTCTTCATTCTGAAGAGAAAGTAATTCATTTTTCAATTCAGCAGAAAACACGAGAATTTCCTGTATAGGGGTCACTTTGCCATCGACCGTCGGTGCTAACCATTGGTAAACCCCCATATGCATGTACTGGAGAGTTTGTCGGATAATTCCGTACATCTGGCTAGGGTCTACTTCATTTCCGATTCGAGTAAATATATTGGCAATGGATTTGGCGTGCATAGTAGTTAGCCCGTGATGACCGGATTCTGAAATTTTTGGTAAAGTTTCGAATGTTTCCTTTTCACGACTTTCACCAAGAAAAATTGATTCCGGTGAGCAACGAAGTGCATTTTTCAACCCTTCATGAAACGTTTTGAAATCACCAAATTCACCAATGGTGTGTTGCCAAATAGGATTGATGCCAGAAATAACATCAAATTGAAATTCAATTGGTCTTTCATAGCTTAATATCACTCTAGGATCTTCATTGTTTTCTTTCATTTCACGTAAGATAGAAGCGCATAGAGTGGTTTTACCGCTACCCGTTTGACCACAAATGACGACTAAACCTTGAACCGGAGCTGCATTCTTTCTGATAATTTCAGGAACATTAAGATCTTCGTAACTTGGCGGTATTACAGGTAAATCTCGTAGCGTTATTTTTAACCCTCGCCCTTTCATCGAATTCATGGTGCAAACATTGACACGATTTCGAAACGGAAGTTCTTCATTACTTGGGTCATCCACCACGTACGCATCGTCTATTTCATGCCCGGGTTCAAACGCATATGACCTCATTTCAGCGCTAAACATATGCTCAGTTATCTCACTTACTTCAGCTTGTGAAATGGGACGTTTTAACAGAGGCATTATAACGGAGTGTTTCTTTCTAAGAATAAATGAATCACTAGCGATGATCAGGTCTGCGTAACCTCCGTGACGATGCAGAATACGGATCAACTCATCGATATCGTTTCCGGTTATTCGATCTAATTTAGCGATGCTTAAATACCCTTCGTCCTGGTAAATTGTTTGGTCGTGTAGTTTTTTGGGTACGTGTGCAAGTTGCCAAGGAATAGATATAGCTTCCGGCATTAGGTTACTGGTGTTTTGTACATCCAAACCAACTTTTTTAAGGAGATCCAAGGTAATACCTATTTAATTCTATTGATCAAATCGTAAACAGATCTTGGTAATAAATTATCAAGTGGTGGGAGTTGTGGTATTGCTCGCCAATTGGTTGGGTCATGAATCATGCGTGGCTCTACTTGAATGGAAATAGAACCACCAAACAACTCTAATTTATCTTTTGTGCCAGATACAGGAAGTGAACTTTCATGGTAAATAGGAGCTGATATTAAACCTGAATCTCTAAGCATTACGTAAGTGATAACACCTTGTACATCATATAAGCCGCGTGTCAGCTGATACTTTGCGTTCTGAATGGCAATTTGGATACCATCATCCCAGCCGCTATGAAACTCTTCTTCCCAGACTTCGATTTCATCACTGGTTTCGGGTAGTAGCTTTTGGCTGCGAATGGTAGGAGATTTTCCATTAAAGCGAACGTAATCTCGCCATGATGGAGGCGAATCAATAAAATAGGGGTAAGATTGGATATAGTAAGTTTTATCAGCGTATGTAAAAGCAGTTTTCGTATTATCCAGGTATGTTTTTCTACCATCAATTTCCGTTACAATCGCTGGCATTACAAGGTAACTCTTGTATGTCATTAAATACGGAGATAGATCATAGATATCATCTAGATATTTTGAGCTGTCTTCTAGAATTTTTTTAATTTGAGACTCTGCATATACAATGCCGGCTTCCACCCCATAGCTTTTTGCTTCTAAAGCCATGCTTCGTGAGATGATGTCTAGCTGGTCTGTCTTGTCAATTATCCAATTGTTTGATTCTGCTGTTTGGAGTGAATCTCCACGACGTAGATTTTTAAAGTAATCGTAAATTTTAGGATTGGTCTGTGCTTGAGCTATTGGAAGTCCGGTGGTCAACAAAGCTCCACACATCAATATCGCTTTTATCACAACCCACCACCATAATTTATCATTATCACGCCTTTCTTATGTTCGTTGGGCGTTTCCCAAACATGAACATCAACACCTCTGTTGTCGATTTGATTTGAGATATCATCAACTATGTCAATCGCACTGCGTGAGTTAGCTTGAAGCTTCACCCAGAGGGTTTCTGTGTTATTTTTAGCTCCAAATTCTTTGTATTCGTAATCTGTTAATTGGGCTATTAGTTGGAGTGGTTCTTCTGCTTTCCCGTAGAACGCATTCATCGGTATGATTCGTTCCAAACCTTCAGGTACATTGAGATTTGGCGTGTATTTCTTAGCTTGAGGGTTTAGTCGGGCCATAGCTACTGTATGAGCTTGAGCAATCTTCTTCGAGGCCACGGCTTTTTCTGCCAATACTGCGAGTGTCGTTTCAAGTTCTTTTGAAATGTATGCTTTATCATCACTGTTACCACTCACAGATGTAGACTGACAACCAGACATTACCATTGAGAATATTAAAACCTGAAGAATCCTTCTCATTTCACCGTTCCAATTACCAAAATATGCGTTTATATTATATAACTTAATCGGCAAGTTCAATTGTATCAAGGCGACTAATCATGGGTGACACTAACGAATTTAAAACATGCCCAATAATTACGGCGTTTGTAGACAAGGGAGAAGTGACTTCATTTGATGGTGGGTATTTCATAAAACCCATGAGTAATTACAATTTAGAAAGGCTAAATGCGATCCTTACTGGGTTCAGTAAGGAGGTGGGATTTAATTCAACCTCATTAGCAATTTGGCGTGAAATTATTACATACACCCTTAAAAATCATGCAGTTAATGTTAAATCCTCAACTTGGAAGCGTTACCGTATCAGTCTCAATAACGTCCTAAACACTGCTCTTTCTAATGATCTTGCCCCTGCTACATTTTTGCGTAACTTACTCGCTGATATTTCTCTTGTGAAAGTCGATGAAGTGGTTTCAAAAAAAAATGAAAAATCAGAACGAATATTTTCGAATGACATCTATAAGTTGAGAATGGCAGCCAAGTCTCATATAGAAAGAATGGCCGTTCAGTGGCTTGAAGTTGGAATATTAACCAACATCCGTCCCAATGAACTTGATGGAGCGGAAATCAATTATGATGGAGATTCCCCTACCCTTGACGTTCTCAATACTATAAAAAGTGATCAATCAAAAAAAATGATTCAATCTGGCTTAATGGCGACGACTCGAAGTATCAACTTAAGTCATCTTTCATTATTGGATATGTTAATGTTAGAAAAGTTTATTATAGAAAGTGGTCGAATTATTACGGCTGGTGGCTACGAAGCCTTTTATGAAGGTATTAGACAAAAGCTTTTCGCTCTATCGAATAAACATCTTGGCTATTCTCTATCTTTATCTGTAGGCCGCACTCAGTATGCCGCTAACCATCGAGCAATGAACCCAGGCTGCAATCGAGAACTTGCAGACCAAATGGGACATACAGATGTAATGAGAGCTTCTAGGAGTTATGGTAAGAAAGCGAATGGTTATGCTAAGATCGCAATTATTCCAAGCGAGGAAGTTGAGAAAATTGAAGGATTGCTAGGTAGTGATCAATACGAATGATGTATGCCTGCAATCAAAAGCCAATCCCCCTACCACTGGTTCGAAACTTAGTACAGTTGTGGCATTATATTCGTTGCACTTTTCATTTCCTTGATACTCTCATCAGATGTTTCAGGAGCTGCTCCATATGCGATCCCATGCTCTTTTATGTGTTTTAAGTTTCGCTCAACTATCGCTAGACCCGTTTCTATACAGTCACACCAGCGTCCTCTCGTTTTGATTTCTACAGGAATATTTTTCACCATCTTCTTGACGGCTACATTCATATTATTCATCACTTCATCGAACACAGACAATGCTCTCTCTTTTGGTATATTAAAGTGGCCCGTAGCGAGTTCAACAATATCCATCTTGCTCGGAAAGTGAGTGCCATTTATGGACAATGCTGAACGGTAAATACCTTTTTGAGTTTCTACGTTTAAGTTACCGGTAATGACTAGCGGCGTTAGTATCACATCATAAATTGGGCTCACTTTATATGCATACGTGCCATCTTCCTGTTGGTTACCTAAAACGGTAATATTTTTTAGGTGCAAATCATTATTATGAAGTAAATACGAACCTATGATTTGCTTATAGATATCATTGAAGACCTCATTGGTAACTTTTTCTGAGAAGCGCTTTTTAACATTGGAAGCTACGTCTTCAAATGAGAGTTCATATTTTTGGGATGAAGTGGTCATGCAGACTGCACCTAAATCTAATGAAATCGTTTTTTGAGGGTTTTCATCAGAAGCGTAGGGAATATCAAAGCGTTCCGAAATAAGAAACGGTACGCTTTGCGAGTTGTCTATAACCTCGGTAACCTGATTAACAGCCGTGGTTAAACTCGACTGCAAATTATCAAAGAAGGCCGTTTCATCCACAAAGTCATCTCCTAGGCTTTGGTTGTTTATCGTCGCTTCGCTGATCGACTTTTCATTAATCAAAGATTCTTCGCCTGTGTATGACACCATTTCATTTTCATAACTCACCATCTGAAATTTACTTACGTTTAGGCCTGACTCTTTAAGAAGTGTTAACCCCAGCCATTCAGCAAGTGTGATCTGGTCAAAATCCGGCATAGGCATTTTAGCAATGTGAGTAAAACCATCGTTACCTCGTTGTCTTTCAATGTGTTTTTCACCATTTTTTTCATAAAGAGTTATCGGTAATTTAAATTGAGCCCCTGAAAGTTTCGCGCTTTTCTCTCCTTGCATAAGATTAACCATGTCACTCTTGAAGTTTTCTTTATCGATATGAGGGATACCTTCAAAGAACCCTTTAAATATTACGGCATCATCGATAGTAGTTGAATGTAAGCTTGTTGAACCACCAACAAACATGGGACTCGATGGCATTTTCCATTCTTTCTCCAATGCATGAATGGAGTCGCTAGGGAACTTCATTCTTGGCGCAATAGCGGTAATAGGAATGCGTTGTATGTTGACGTTACCGATAAGCATTGTTGCATTGGTAATTTTATTCATCGGATTTCTATCTATTCGACCTGCATCTTCAGGGAGTAAGCTATCAAAGAATGAGTTTTCGATAGATTTGACCATTGATGAATTGGTGTATGAAGCCCAGTCGTCAGGTCTGACTTTTATCATTCCGTTATTAGTGACTACCACATCGAATAGGGATTTGTTGTAGTGAGTCAGGCTGAATGCATCTTTTGTGAATGCTCGTAGGTGGTTGACTTCAAGTTCAATATTTAATTGCAGTACGCTCCTTTGATCACTGTTCAAATACGATTTTAATTTAGACAGGTTATCTAGCGTATGACTCAGATTTGGGAAGTGAGCTTTCATCTTAGTGATGTGCGAAGCTGACCGTAAAACAATCGTATCAAGGTCTGTAATTGAGTTTAGACCTTCGATGTTACGAACAGCATTGATAACGATCTTCTCTAACCCTTTCTCTGTTCGATACATTTCTGCTGGAAAAGTTGCTAAGTGCGACAATGGGGTGGGTTTGTAATTATGTAGTGCGGCAAGGCTTCCTCTAACCTTCTCTATATTTTCGCTAGAACTTATTGAGCTAAAGTACTTAAACGCCGACCTGCTAAAAAACTGATGTCTTAATTGATTCTTACTTTCAACAAGCATGGACAACTCTTGCTTGTTGATCAGTTCACTTTCAATTGTAAAAATCACATTCTCGTGGCCATCTGTTAGGGGCGATGTCGAAATATGAATAGTATCCGTATTGTTGAGCGAATAACCTTTGATCGAAGGTTTAGCCGTGCCGGTTTGGGTAAATTGCCCCAATTCATTACTTAATGGTTCCATTAACGATTCAAATCGTTGTTGTGGTGATGGCCACAGTTGAAGCATTTTGAAAATGAGTGGCATTTCTCTTCTAAGAGTATATTCGATCAGGTTGGCGTTAGATGTGTTATTTAAGCTAGTTTGACTGTCAATATACAAACGTGTTGTTTTACCGTTAGCCATTATCGGGAGCACCTCCCCTGTAGCTGTTAGTCTATCCAACTTGACTTGTGAAGCGGTAACTCCAGAAATGTAAATATTGGCATTCATATTCGTCACTCTAAATTAAATTTCTCATTTACAGTATATATTATATTTAAGATATCGATTCTGCAATCAAAGGTGAAACCAGCGCCCGCCTTGGTATCTTAGCTTTTTCGCTCCATTCGATAAGTGTGAAGTTAGCAGCCTTTAATTTGACCTTTCCTGAAGTCTTTTCTAGGGCATATTCTATCGCAGTGTCTTTGTTGCCTATTAAACAGAAAGACCCAGTTTCACTCTCGACTCCTTCTGTGTTAAAAATGGCCACTAAATATCGATTATCTTCTTGTTTCATGTCTTAGTTCCATCTACTTAATTTTTGATATCTTGTAAGGAGTTGGGTGTTATTACTGAAATTCGCGAGGTCTTCCTTTGTAACCAACCCTAACGTTTGTTTCTGATGTAAGAGTTGAGTCGACAATGATTATCACCAAACCATTGCTTCGCCTTTCCCGTATATGAATTGTAATAAGTGTTTTTTCACCTGACTTATTATACTTTTATACAATGGCCAATCGACAGCTTGGCCAAGTATCGCACTCGCCAAATTGATTGAATTCATATTCAAATCAAACTCTTCAGGAACACCCATTATTTCTGCTTCTAGTTCCAAAGATGGCATTAAATATCGCCCTTGGTACTCAATATATATTGCATCTTTAGTCTGTTTTCTTTGGCTTCTTGTTAGTGACGGAGCGTGCAGCGACGACTCGGAGATAGTTCTGATTCTCCCTGTTTCAATTCCTTTCTTAACGCTACTCGTATCCGTTACATCCCTAAGCTGACCATACATTGTCACAGGCTTGTTTCTGATTATTTTGGTTACCGGCTCTCGAATGTACTTGGCCACCAGTTGATCCCATACAGTCGTTGTGGTGCGTGGGGTTGGCTTAGGGAATTCAAATTTTGTTGGGAGTAATGTTGAAAAGTGGAACAGACGAGCACGACTGCTTACCCCACCGTATTCTCTTGCGTCTAAAACTGCCGTTTTAGTCTTATACCCCATTTGGCGCAGTCTTAAATCCCATAGCTTATATAAATCTGAATCTTTGAATCCGGGAACTTGCTCCATTAATACTACTGGGAATTTAAGGCCATCTATAATTCTCAATCCGTCATAAACCATTGATAGGCTACTGTTGCCCGACTGAAACGATGCCTCCCGTTCGGATGCGGATTTAAGGCGGCTAAACTCAGAACACTCTAATGATATTGTAAATAATGAGCTTGGTTTTTCAGCGTAATATTTCTTAAGCATATCAATACTGACATGGGTAATATCTTCATTGAACACGTTACCGACTTCGACATTTGATATTGCAGATAAGATTCCTGACTCTGAAAAATCAGCATTTTTGTCCGATGCATTACGCGGTCTATATTCGAGCACATGGTCTATTTTAAAACCTTCGCTTGCTGCTGCATGGCAATCGATTCCAGCTGTGCAAGCTGAAAAGCACGATAGCGGTTTTTTACTTGTTAAAACCTGCATCAAGCGCTCAGCTAGTTGATTAACAATAGGAACGACTCTAAATTCTCCGTAGGATATGGATACATGTACTTTATCGGTCGCTTCTGGAATGGAATTGAGTATCGCTTTGGATGATGTCTCAAACGTCAATTCAAATGGGTTGTTTTTCCTACCGCTCTTATAGGTCCTAGAATAAATTCTTTTTACTTTGCTTAGTAACGGCAGTTTTTCGCTTAACTTCACGACGTAACCTAGCCCATCACCGAGGTTTTGCTCTACGACTTTACTTCCTTTCTTAAAGCCCATTAGCGCCAAGATATTTGTAGATAGTTGCACCTTACGTTTACCGCAACTGTATCTGGTAATCGTTAATTGCTTGGTGAACACTCCGGCTGGAGCTGTAGCAGACATGGTAATGGCAGACATACTAAATTTCCTGATGGGTAGTACAGTTAGTTGTTGGTATCGTACTACCCGTTAGTTCATAAATACGTCGGAATCATAGAAAAGCAGTGTTTAACTGTATTTCTGCTTAATTAGTTCGGAGTCTTCGATAACTTCAGTACCAAATTGCAAAGTATTCATCGCAACAATTGATTTGTCATAAATTTGTTCTTCAATGCCTTTTTCCATTTGTTCTGCGGCTATATTGGATTCTCGCAAGCTTTGTACTAAGCCATTTCGATAGTTTTCCATAGAGCCGGACGGGAAGGCTTTGCATAAACCCTTAAGCCAGGGTTTACCAGCATGCTCATTCTCCAATCTAAGTTTGTGTGGCAAGTCCTTAGCAGAGGTGTTCAGCCCCCAAAGCATTGAACCTTTGCACAAGAATTCGACTTTTGCTGAACCACGAATACTATTCATATTTGGAAGGTTGACAGTATATAGCCATAGCATTTGAGAACCTTGCTTTCCATTAGGGCCATGTAAAGAAGTCAGAGCTTTAACTTGTGTTTCGCTTAAGCTGAAGTCTTTCTTTAGGGTGTCTATCTCTTTACCTGTAGTGCCGGAGTATATAAACACATTTGTCGCTTTTTCTTTCATCGTAGATGTAAAATCAGAAGCGGAATGACTAGCTTGGTTAATGTTAAGTCTCCACTTAGGCGCTTCTTTTACAAGCCATTCAATATACATTGCTCCCGCAACAGGAACCGAAATCGAATCGCCTCGATCATTATTCATTTTCACGGTTAATGCGTGCCACTCATCGAGGTTCAGGCATTTGTCTACGTTTCGATATTGGTTTATGCCTTTCTTCCAATAGGCGTGATACAAATCATCCATACCATTAAGGATCGTTTCATTGATAAAGAATTTTTTCATGCCAATGTTCATTGCCAGCAAGTATTCAGCAAAAAGTCGGATGCGAGACTCGTTATCAGTCGATTCGCTCACTATTGGCTTTAAGTCAAAGCTGATCACATGCGCGTCGGCAAAGTCCAAGGTCGTATTGGATGTTAAATGCGGCATTAGCGTTATGTGAGCTCTTAACTTGAATGCTATAGTTTCTATACCTTCAGGATAGATTCGTTGGTAACGTTTTTTTATAGCTGCGTCTGTCGTTAAAGTTTGGATTAAATCATCGATCGTTGGCATCGCCATTCGATGTGCAAGTGATGCCCCCTCAATCGAACCTTTCTGAAAGAGTTCATCTCTAATTTCAAAGTAGGATTTATATAAAATGGTTTCCGAGTTAATGGAAGACGTTTTACTTACCACTATTCCATATTTTTTCGTGAGACTTTGGAGTTCAGGGCTTATGGCTGCATTGAATTTTTTACTTTCATTACGTTGCGCTAAGCGTAGGAACGTTGCCTCAATAATACCTTGTAAAATATCTTTGCCACCTTTGCATGGAAAACCTGTTTCCGGTTCAGCGCAGACAGAGGCATAAAAGTTGATAATGAATTGAAACTCCTGATTCGTTGGCACCTTACGTCCCAGTCTTATATCCAGTGGGTTTACTTTCCAATTATCACTAGATGGGTCCCATCTTTGGCAAACGATGAGTCTCTTTGTTTGATCAGAACCGTATTTCTTCTCCATCATAAGGCGTAGATATTGAAAAGCTCCCTCTGAAGATGGACCGATATCCATAGATACAACTAAAGGCATGTGAGTTACACCCTCTGGCATCATCGAAGCTATGGACTTGGCATTCATTGTTAATGACTTCCCCTGTCTTGGACGCGCAATATACAACGTGTAATCATAATCTTGATAAATGTTGTTGGGATTAAGTAGGCAAACCTTGCCACTTTCATGGCGCATAACAATCGGACCATACTCATTTATGGAACTTTCAGATTGATGGGGTAGAATATCGGCCAATTTATCCGCGCCAATTAGAAATCCGTCGCTGTGACTGGCGTTATTAACACCAGCAATAGATGAGAAATACGTCTGGAATGGACTAATGTTATCAAAAGTAACTCTTGCCCCCCCCCAATCCGTCATAGCTTGTTGCAAGCTTTCACCATGTCGATTGATATCTTGCTCAGATTCACCCCAGGTCGTGATTAGGATTTGAACATTGACAGGCGGTGCATCAAACTCTTGATGGAATGAGTCCATCAGAATCATTTTTTGGTAATATTCTCTGTTCTTTTGCGTTAAGCCACCAATGGTTCTATTGATGCTTTCATTTAACTTTGACCACATATCTTTCGATTTCGGCTTCATGATAAATGTAATTCGGCAAGGAACGCCTTTGAGTCGTTTTAGTAGAATATTAAAAGGTATGTTTTGTTTCGGAGGTACATCTACCGTATGCGTTCCAAAATAGCGATTTCCTATCTTGAGAACGCCATCGATACCATCTTCTACGATGGTTTTACGTGCCATTTGAGCAGACAACGGTTCTGCAAGGAACGCTCCAATATTAAGTTGGTTTGTATCGGGGTTAAGTATCCACGCCCCAGGGGTGGGAGTACCTATCCGCTTATCGTCGATAAAATTGAGTTGAGTGTATTTGGGATGAGTCGGATTTATGCGTGTTAGCATCCACTGTGCTGCTTCTTTCGATTCTATTTTGTCACAAATGATATCCGCATTTCGAAGCTGTTGTAGTATGACCTTTACATTGTTTGAGTGTATTTCAACGGCTTGACTATCTGAAAGAAAAGGATTGGACGCGCCTTGAAATAAAGTTTTGTGCATATTGCTAAGTTGCATTTCTTCAGTTTGGACAGGAACAACCTTACCATCAACATATTCCATCTGTGTTGTCGGCGTCGTCCAAATTGCAATCACATTGTCTTGAGCCATGCTGATTTCAGCATTCGCACCGTTCAGTTCTTGATACATTTCTTCGACATCAATCCCTAGCTTTTCACCAGCAATACGTGAAGGTCGCGTAACCTCATTGATAAGGTCTTTAGAGAAATTGGGATCTTGTTCGTACATCCAGGCGACACACACTTTGTCCGAATTAAAATAGCTTTTTAGAATGCTTAAGACATTATTGTATGCCAACGCATATTCCTGCGACTTTGCATCTCCGAGTATGTTCATTGACCCATTCAGGCGAACAAGCGATAACCTAACCCCTTGTGTAGTTAAGATGGTCGCAGGGTCGATGAGACAAGGCGCTTCAAGGTCTATGTATCGAGCACATTCGTCTTGAAGTTTTTTATTTCCTCTCAGCTTGTTAAAAAAATCAAAGAATATCATTGTTATTGCTTCCCTGTATTTGACGTGTCAGAGTCGTTTTTTTCAATTACCGAGGTGAGATAATTAATTCGTAAAGCTGGGGTTGAGTAATCGACAATTCCATCGAGCTGTTCGAGTAATTCAGGCGATAGAATTTCAACTTCACACAGGCTTTGCGCTATTGCGCAGGAGTTAAATTGAGGATGACGATAAGGGTTCATAATTCACCTGATCTTCTGATTTCTTAATATGTTCGTCTTGATGCTGTTTCTGCTTAATTGCTATATATTCTTGCTGGAATTCAGCGTCATATTCCTTTTCTTCCACTTTTAGTACTGCTGCTTTCATTTTGAATACTTCGCACAGCTGGGCAACTTCTCCGGCCCAACAAAAGAAGCTGACGTAGCCATTGCCAAAGCCAGTTGCAATGATTTGATGTGAACGCTGAACTTCACCAATTATTGTTATCCAATTCGCACGCTCTACACATTTCCACCAAACACTTGTCCAGGTTCCTTTGTATTCGTTAACTAAATTTCTTGTTGCTATCCCATGAGTAACGGACAACTGCAGCGTGTCGTCTTCTACCCAATTACTTTGGATATGTTGAACTGCCTTTGAGTCGACAGTGAATACATCTTCAATGGTAAATTTCAGCTTGCTGTCCAAATTACTGATGGCATTCAGTTCAACATTTGACATCCACGTACTTTGTTTTTCAGGCCAATCTAACTTTACGGTCGTACGAGTTACATTAACGAGGACAAACGCAATTTGCTCCACAAGCAATATACGTTTGGGGTCCTTACGGCACACCTTAATGAGAGCTGGATTACGTTTAGGTTCTTGAAGCAACAACCCTTGCTTTAATAATTCAGTCCAGTGTGTAGGAGCCCACCTTTGACAGAATACTTGCTTATCCATGACGACCCCTTGCGGGTAAAGTCGTATGCTTTCCCTTTCAAGCCATCGCCCTAAGAAAGCATGGTTGCCAGTTGGTTTTGGGAGAGCATTTGGGTGTTGGGTTTCACGACGCAGCATATTGAGGTGTCGGTCATATTTGATTAGCCATTTAATAAGGCTGTTATTTCCTTTGATGGCAAAGTTGTCTTGTGAGCTATCTAGTAGTACTGAGTCATCATTTGAGTCTGGATTCCAAATAGACAAGACTGAAAAAAGACTTCTGTATTCGTAGGGCGTCAGCGATAAGCAGTGAAAGCTGCAGCCATCTATTTCCTGCAGTGTGGTTTCGTCGACATTGCAATAGAATCTACCATTGCTTCTACGTCTTAATGATTCTTCCATAGCTAATTTGCTATGGAAGCGACTGACCTTGCCACTTACAGTTATTATCAACCAGTGATCTAGTCGACCTGTTGGGTTAAGCTTCCAAATTAGAACTGGTTCTTTTTTTTGATCGCGTTGTCGTGATGAGTTGAGTCCTGAATCCATCGTTCCCTCTTCGGTAGATACTATGCTTTCAGGCTAGACAGGTTTAGACATCGACTGTAGAGCATTTCGACGTGACCATTGAGAGATACAAAGTTTTCCTTTGAATATATCTTATTGAGTTCATCTGCTAACTCGGTATCCACGAGATAGCGGATAGGTTCGAAAAATTTCATTCGTTTTTCATAAGCATCCTCTGGCATTTCAAACAGCATGGTAACCAATGTTTTTTGATCGTGCAGATTGGCATGTCGATAAGCGTTGGTAACCATTGACACTCTTTGCTCTAACTCGCCAAGGAAAGCTTCAACATGGGTTGAGAAATCGATTAGGCCTTGCTCCTGCTCCGTCATATCCGTTTCTTTCTTATGAATCATTGGGATGTCTGGATGAGACTGATAGTAATGCATGAGTCGCTGCAGGTTGTTTAAGTCGGGTTGAGATATTTCGGGTAGATATACGAAAGTGATCTTATTGTCGAATAATGCGGCGTGGCCAAGTCGTTGCCCTAGAAAGCAAAAAGGGCAAACTGTTACCATATTATCTAAAGTAAAATCACTGTCTTTATAGCAACCATTTTTGGTCACCACTTGCTGCATCTTGGATGCAGAAAAATCGCACAGAAAACATTTTTTATTATCTCTAGCTAATACTTTCTTCGCCAGAGACAAAAATAATGGGTTTTCTTGTTCTAATAAACGATCAACGCATTCAGTACGATTTATAGCAAGTGGTTTCATAAATTGCCTATTTTGTTGTTTGACCCTGATTTAAATTAAGCATATCACTTGTAGATAAGCCCTTTTCGCCGCCCATCATAAAATTGATTACTTCTGTAGTACCGAAAAATGAAACTATGAACATAACTATCAGAGCTGGAGCGCCGATTAGACACAGACCTTTTAAAAAGTCGATTCCAATGTCTTTGCTTGCATTCGGATCTTGCTGTGGCCCTTTAAGTTTGTCCAAGCTGTAACCCACACTTAGCCATTTCATCGCCCCCACACCTATTGATATAATGAATGCGATACCAACGAAAAATGCGATAACACGCACTATGTTAGTGCCTATGACTTCAATTCCTGTTGCTGCAAAAGCCGATGGCGAGGTTACGACGATGCCAGCCGTAATTAACGCCAACAATACAGACTTTTTATTTGTCTCTTGAGTGATATTTTTCATTGTTTTTCCTTATCGAGTTTCTAGCTATTTATTCGTTTAAAAAGGCCATTAAGATAAGACAAATCTGCATAATAACTTTCTGCTAGATTCATCCAAAATTCTGGAAATATAAAAATACAGCCACACACCAAACCCCATATAGCCCTTAAGCGAGCTGACTTTCTTACTTGCTCTTGAGGGTGTCCGGCATATTGCCCGTGCTTAAGACCTACGGTTAAGGCAAAACCACCCATACACCTTGATATAGTGAGTACAAACAAGGCTAACTTCAGTTCTGCGTCTGATGGTACCGCTCCATTCATGTAACCAAGTTGAGCGTAGGGGTCTTTAATGAACTGGCCATCAACCCCTATGGAAGTTGCCAGCATCATGGATACGGTATTTATGGTGATTAACATCAAGCCAAACAATAAACGTACCATTATGTTTGTTACGTTTGTCTCTTGCTGCATTGTTTGTTGATTGGATGTCTTTAATTTATCTAAGCTATGAAACACGCTTAAAATGATCATCAACCCACTTGCGATAGCAAAGAAGTAAATAAAGTACGTAAAATATGATAATAATGAAATAAACGAACTAAGCATGATATAAGAACTCTTTATGGGCAGAAGCCGTTAACAGGTTGATATTGCTTACCATCTTTAAACCGTATGCAACCATATGGGTCAACCGCTAACACCTCTCCTCTTCCTATTAAATTTTCGCCGGTTTGTAACGTGAGCAATTCTCCATATGGCTCCCCGTCTTTAACTTTGAAAAATTTGCCCACTCCATTTGAAACATTGACAAAAAGCAGATGGCGCAATTTTTTATGTGCATCGCGAGAGTTTTTTTCGTCGATAACATTTTTGAATTCTGTTTGGAGTTGGCCAAGAGATTGATTTATATCCATGAGTTCTTTCGAGCGTGAATTAACCAATTCTACATAGCGATTTTCTGCTACAAGTCTAGCTTCCTTCTCTCTTTTAGATATGCGCTTTTCAGCTTCAACATCGATAGATAGCTGCGTATTTATCGATGTTAAGTTAGAAATTTTCGTTACTTTGGAAGTTATATCTTTGTTTAGCCACTTGATATCTAATTTGAGTTTTTCTATCTCATCATTAGCTTTGCTTAATTTTGAAATGGTTAATTCTTTATCACTTAAAACTTGGCGATAGTCTTTTTGTGACTGCTGAAGAGACTCTTTAGTTACACTAAGGTCGCTTTTTAATTGTAAGTTTTCGTTTTCTAACGTCAGAATGGTTTTACGTGTAATAGGGTCTGAGTCTGTATAGTCTCGGTCTTCTAGAGTTTCGCCAACTGCTAAACCATTAAATAATTGATCGACGCCAGATTTTGTAAGGTCGGTTCCGCCTTCTAAAGATGGTTGTTCTCTAACCAGGCTTTGATTGAATGGTTGAGCATTTGCTTGTTGTGGAGATTTGATTGCCCCTTCAGAGGCCGACATAAATGAGTAAATCACCCCTAAAATCATGACCGAGATAATCGAAAGCATGATAATGAGAATAAACCACTTACGGAGGTAGATTGGGGCCTTGTACGATTCTTCCTCCACCATGTTGTCTTGTTCTGAATCAACCTCTTCAATTGATTCTGCTTCAACGTCTTGGCTGGGAGTTTCAAATGTTAGTTGTGATTGAAGCATCTCCATAGCTTGATCTGAACTAAAGGCTTCAGGCGCCTCAAAACCCTTATCAAGTTCTACATTCTCAGTCTGAGTGTGGTTTGACTCTTGGCTTGGCTGGCCAAACATTGCCATTGCACTTTCCGCATCGTCTACGTTAACTTTCTCTTGATCTGATTCAGCATGAAAAGTATCGGAAATATCAAAAGTAGAATCGACCTCAGTCTGTTCTGGCTTAACCTCAGTCATTAAGTTATGCGTATCATCACTCATTTTAGAGTTGGATTGACTATGACTCATAGCCAGTGATAAAGCATCAAATTCGTTATTAGTCCCTATTTGAGACTCAGAGTTAGATTCATGTAGAGAGTTGAGAGCTTCTTGTTGTTCTTGAGCGTAAATTTCATTTAATAGAGCATCTTCGGTCGCGGAGTTCGAATCCTGCATCCCGCTAGAGTCTTCGCTAATGCTTTCCATTTCGCTCAATGCGTTTATGTTTTCATGGGACTCATTATGCGTTCCAGCGGTCATATAAACTTCCTAAAAATAATACTATGTATAAACTAATGATAGCGAGTAAACATATTCCAATCAACCTATTTTAAATGGTGCCATTATTCATAGATGGATTGCTGATTCTTAGGGATAAACGGGAACCACGCAGGGTTAAAATCTTCTGTGATCATAATGCCTACAATATCACCGTTATCCACCCAGACAGTCGGAGGTGTCGCTATTTCTTTTTGAATTAACTCCCTACTTTCATCGACTACGCTACCCGCTCCAACGGCGAGAGCTTCCTTCCATTTAAATTCTCGACCTTCAACAACGGTCGTTTCGTTACCAACAGACACAGCGCCCCCTAACTGACCTATATACTCTTTCGCGCCTGAAGCAAAACCTGCAGCAAGCATCATCGTGACTCTATAAAAAGTATGGTAATCAACGCCACTTCGGTACCCGTTAGCTAAATTTTCATCCGGTGTTACAACAACGCTTTGCAATGTCCCTTTAAACTCATTGAAATTGACACGATCGCTTGCAAATACATAGTTGTCATACTCTAATGTTGGGTTGAACGGGATAATCGCTCCCTTTAATGGTGGCGTTAATATTTCAACCATCATATATTGCGATTTAGATGACGATCTTAGGCTGTTATTAACTTTCCCTAACATGAAATCCCCAAGCCTTAATCCTCGACCTCGCCCTTGGTTTAGACCGTCATCTGTTACTTTTTCACTGGATGGCTTGGTGTCATACTCAAACTCCTCAGAACCATCGTATGACATATCCAATTCGTTACCATTGGTAAATCCGCCCTTCGTCGATGCGACTTGGCTATAGGAGTCCATTTCTAAATTAACAGCTTTGAATCTAGTGTGACTGGGGGGCTCTCCACCAGCAGTAACATCTATTGGCTTCGAGAATTCTTCAAATTGCGCAAGGATATTCTCTCGCTTCACGTCCGATACAGACGAAGTGCCACCACTACCGTTCGTATGATTTCCAGCGTCACTTCGTTGTGACCTTGTGTTAACTCTTGAAGGGCTTACGTGGGGTTTACCACCGTCATCGGCACCTTCAAATGCGTCGTAATGGGCTTCGTTTTCCGTTTCTGCTTCTGGCTGTTCTTCGGCAGAAGTACCGGCTATTTGAGGGGCGCTCTCTAAAGGGGTAATTTCACTTGAAAATGTAGAGATATTTAATGCATCTGAACCTACATATGACGTATAAGAATCTTCGGCTTTTTTTTGTCTCTGTTTTTCGGCCCCGTCCACAGCATTTATTTGCTCTTGGGAAACATTGTCATCGCTTATTGGTATAGAACCTATTGTCGTACTGCTCTTAAATGAATCATTCGATTCATCTTCATTGTCAGAAAACACTGTGACTACAATTAAGGTACTGAAAACCACTACAGAGATAGTAGCTGATATTTTAAATATCATGCTCCCACCCTTAGTCATACTAAGCTTTTTTTTCTCCTTAACTGGCGTTACAGATTCAGGAGTTTTAGTTGTTCCTATTGATTCAGATTTTTCAGGCAACGGAGTCTGTTCGATGTCTTTCACTGTGCGCTACCTCTGTACATAATTGTGATAATCTGGAATGAATAAATTGACTGTTTCACCACTGCGATTTAACGGAACAATTGAGTTCAAAGTAGATGAAATAAAGACTTTCATCTCCCCCTCAGAACTAACCATCCTGTCGAATGAATACAATTGGTTTGGTGTTCTTACTATAAAGTTCCCGTTGTAGAACCAAACCGTTGCTATGCTAGGGTCAGACACCATTACAGGTATTGCCTCCTGTTTTAATTTTGTTTTATCTCTAAATCTACCTGTTGAGGCGAGGTAAGAGAGCTCTCTGCTGTCTAGTTGCTCACGAATTGTGATCTGCCCGTCTTCTTTTGAAGCTGTTGAAATTTCCAAATCAAAGTTCGTATTCGAAGGTGCTTTGTTTACATTTGGGTTTATTGGGCTGATGAAGGGTAATTTAAACGATGCGAAACCATGCCTCTTGTCATTGGAGTATCGAATGTTAAATTGGATAGGAGCACTATATTCACTCAAACTTACAAATAGACTGGTTTTCACATGCTTTACTAACGGGTTAATCCAGAGCATGTTTAATTCACCTTTTCTAGTTTCTAGTGATTTTGTCGGTGAAAAATCAAATATTGGCCAAGGGTGACCCGTGACATCTAGAAACTCCAATAGCGTTTCTCCTGAATCATGTACATAAATGTCATACATCTTAAAGCGGTCAGTGTGATCGACTGAGTATTGGTCATTGATAATTTCCGTTTCAAGCAAGGGGCTATTCTTAGCTCGTTGTAATTCATCGGCCACTAATCGAAGTAAAAATATATCGTTGAACGAGTTGGACAATGGACCTTCTGCTATCAAAGTTTCAAGTATTGATTTAGGGTCATCCGTTTGAGACAGTATCTTTGTTAATATTTCACGCTTCTTGTCATACTCAGCCGTGGAGTACCCATCTTCGTTGATACTTCGAATAAAGTGATTTGCCTGCTTTTTATCTCGTTTTTTTTCGTTTTGTGTCTTATCGCTTTTCATCACTTCAGCTTCAGACACTTCATTATCCTTACTAACTTCGGGAATCGCTTGCTCACTAATAGTTTGAGCTAACAACGAATCAATATCGCCGGATTTTAAATCTTCGTTAGCGAAGGCATTTAGCGTTACAACTAAACCTAGCAGCGCCATTTTGACATATTTAGACATGTCTAAACCCTTACCTAGATGATGAAAGTGAGTAGCTATCGATTGATACGCCATATTCAAATGCGGGGTTATTAGTTCGACTCATAATAACTTTAGCAACCTTTGTGCTAGTGCCGCTTCCCTTTAAACCTTCTTGCTTTCTCAATAATATAGAAAAAGTTAGCTCCCATCGTTTTATAGATTCGCCTGTTTCGCCGTCAGTTATAGGTTGAATTTCACGCAAACGGCCTGGTGATTTAGGGGAGGCATTTAGTGTTACTTCATCTTCTATGATCATGCCGAGTTCAGAGTCGGCATAAATTTCGGAATTATTACTGAAGCTAATCGTCCGATCAGATGTTCCAGCCAAGAGCCAGTTTTGGTAGCTTTTTTTTCCTTGATCACTAAAGCAAGAATTGAGGATTTTATTAATTCGATTGAGGGTGTTAATGAAAGACAAATCTAAAGAGTCGATTACGCATGTCTCTGCCCATATGCGAATGTTCGTAAGGTGTACATCATTCTTATTTAAAGGAACTAAATTATAAAAATGACCGTTTTTGTCTCTACCATAGACCTGAGCTTCAGGCATTTCTCTTGTCGCAGCTACAACCAACCCTATCGATAGTACGATCACGCTCAGAATTAACATTTTGATTGTTTTTCGTTGGCTAGTAATGGTTTCAGCCTGGAACAAAAGAGATTGAATCAATGCTTGTTGAGTGTACTGAATGAACTTGATTGTATCATTTGCTCTTGCGGCTACTTTTTCCGCATTTTTCGCTATTTTTTTAGGGTCGGCCATTTTTCACTCTCAGTTCGCAATTATCTTTTACACTATACATTGTTTTTTGATGTTTTTACGAATCGATTTTAGGTAAATAGCATTTTAACTGTGAGTTTTTTTTTGAAAATTTTTCTTATTTCGCCCGTTTCTTTTGCTTAGCCATGTTAAAATCGCGTAAAGATTTGGCTCTCCGGTTCTCACTTTGTTCACGGAGTTAGCCTGTTGAAATAGGATTAAATAATGACCAACGTTGCTGAATATTACCTCGCAATCCGTAGTGCTCAAATTGCTAAAAAGCAGCATAACCTACAAAATCAGCTGCTAACTGAAACACTACGCATTGAGCAAGAACGAAAACTTCATGCCGAACAGTTAGCTTTAGGGCGTACTGAGCATCTAAATAAGCTGGCCAATGAGCGTCGTGAGCAGCTAAACCAAGTTGAAGTTAATCGTCTTAATAAATTGGCGCTTGAAACTAATTTGTTAATCCGAAAGCAAGACTTAACTAATGCGGCGGTTATCTACCCTCTAGCGAATTATATTTCTCGTTCATACACAATGACTCAACAAAGTGTACCGTATATTTTTGCTTTACGTTCTTTGGGGATGACCTCTTACCCGCTGCTAGGTTCTATCTCAAACGTTGAGCCAGCCAACTCGAAATTATTTGAAAATTACCACTACCGTACCTACAAGCACCTTTCCTACTTGGCGCTAGACGGCAATAGACACTATCAAGCAACCGTAGTTGCTGGGCTTCAGTTGTTTTTAGTGCAATTGGGGTGTGATGCTAATGATCACCAAATTAAAGGTTTGGAAGTAATTAAGAATCAGAGGGTGGACGGGCAAATTCCTCAAGGTTTTATTCGGTACTTCTCTAAGCTGATGTCCGTTGCGATTGCTTCTATCAGCCTTATTGGGGAGCGAAAATCTCAGTACCAATTTTCAACGGCAAAATCGTTTAATCGAGAGCACTATGAGCATTTGAAGCAATCAAAAAGCTTTGAGTCTCTTTTGTTTAATACGTATTGTCCATCTGACTTTTCTTGTGAGAGTGAATTAAACGCATGTGCCGGAATTAATTCCTTTTTGCATTCAC
>NZ_JBFRSN010000099.1:0-11732 GCF_041473595.1 Vibrio sp. 10N.222.46.A1 | reverse complement strand
CCTTTAGCTGCTCTGAACCTAAACAGTTCTGAGCTCTAAGCTCTAAGCTCTAAGCTCTAAGCTCTAAGCTCTAAGCTCTAAGCTCTAAGCTCTAAGCTCTAAAAAGCAAATCGTACATAAACAAAAAGGGAAGCAGATGCTTCCCTTTTTTTTGTTTGAGTGCTTTACCCGCCGCAGTCAATAATACCTACCGTATGACTTAGCGGCTTAATACAGTCAGTTATAATATCTACAATCATATAACATCGTTGGATTTTTTAAATTGTAGAACTACTCGTTTCAGTCATGTTCAGAACACAAGTAATAACTCATAAACACGGTTTATTAATTGCTCTTCCAGTTAGACTCAACTGCCGGTTGGCTAAAGTCCAAAGAACCGCCATTAGAGTTAGCTTGCTTATCTTGTGATGCTCGATTCGCGCTTGCCTTGTCACCATCATGGTTTTCAGCCGCCTGTTGGTGATTGTTGGCATTTAAACCTTGAGCACTTGAAGCTTCGGTATCCAAATCCGCCTTATCGACACCTAACTCATCACTTTCTTCGTCAGAGGCTTCTTTCACTTTCTTATGTACTGGGATATCGCGTTTGTAGAGCTTGTTGAGCGCTTTAACGATAGAGTGCTTGGTGATTGCTTCTTGCGTCAACTTGGTCATTATTGGCTTAGTCAGAGCCTGTAATCCCACAACGGCATCAACACCAAGATCCCCACCAACTTTATCTCTCAAATACCTAGCATCCGCATAGCCAAAATGAGCCGATAAGAATAACCAGATATACGCGATAGCATTGCCGTGCTCACCATGGTCAATCCACGCCTCACCGGCTTTAAACATCGCTTCTGCACAGTTTTTTTCAGCTGCCGTTTCAAACCAGTAAACCGCTTCACGATGATTAGCGACAACACCAACACCGTTCAAATAGCTCATACCCAATTTAATTTTTCCGTCTAGACTATTCTTTTCAGCCGCTTTTCTGTACCACATGAAAGAGCTTTCTGGAGAATAATCTGGGTTCTCTCTATCTAAGCACCAATCCCCCATAAAAAGCATCGCTTCAGTGTTACCACTAGCTGCAGACTCTTCAATATAGGCGCTGCCTTTCGGAAGGTTTTTCTCAACTCCGCGACCAAACACGAGTGCTTTACCCACCTCGAATTTTGCAAGCGGATCATTATCCAGTGCTGATATCGCTAACTGCCAAAAATTGGCCTTTTCTCTTAAAATTAGGTCTTCTTTGCACTTCATACTCAGACGCACAATGCCGTACATGCCGTTGACATTGTCTAAATGGGCAGCTTTATCGTACCAATACAGAGCTTCCTTAAGATTGACTCGTTCGGCCTCTTTCGCCAAATACAGAATCGACGGCACATGCCCTGTTTCAGCCTTAAATTGACGATCTTTTTGCTCTTGGATACGTGCTTTTTCAATCGCTTTTCGGTAAGCGACAGCGCGAGCTTTACGTTCTTGTTCCAAGCGCTTTTTTCTTAGCGACAAAGAGACCAACCAAACAGCAATCAGTATTAACGAAAGAGCGGTCGCACCAATTGCGATTCCCATTGTACTCATAAAATATTTTGTCCTAACTCGGCTAATAGCACCCTACACAGGAAAGCAATCAACCTATAGCGAGCAGTATGTTTGAATGACAGGGAAAAGCGCAGTTATTAAAACGTTCCGCCCTAACATGAATTTTGTTCAGTATCTCAGGAATACATAATGATAAAAAGCCTACGAGTATCTATCCGTCAGCACTCCATTAATGCTGTGATCCCGCTCGCTTTTTCTCTATAAGTCTTGGGGCGTTACTTATCTATCTTATCTATCAGCTTATGGCCTAGACTTTCCAACTAACCTTGCTGCATCTTTTCCCAAATGGTCGGAGAGCCAATATAGTCTTGAACCATAGTAATGAACTCTTTCACCAATTTGGTCTGCTTACGATGCGGATACACAGCATAAATAGCCGTATCAACCGTCGAGATTGCATAATCAGGAAGTAACGTAACCAAGCCCAGTTCTTTCATTGAGGCATACAAGTTTGATTGGTCAAGGAAGCCATAACCTAAGCCATCTTTCACGCAAGACACCATGGTGCGAACATCACTCACCTTATAGTTACCGCGAATCGTTAGGCTTTGGAAAGTGTTGCCATGCGGCTCTTCACTGATCCGCAGGTGATCGACTGTCATATCACCATTGGTATAGATAACCGCAGGTAAAGAGAGCAAATCTTGTGGCGTCTTTGGCTCACCGTGCTCTTTCACAAAGTCGTTCGATGCAACCAGCATGAAGTTACTGTCGGCAATCTTCTTGGCAATCAAATTGGATTCAACAAGCTTACTGAAGCGAAACGCGATATCAAACTGCCCTGCAATAATATTCGCGATCTTGTCGTCTAGTGACAGCACAATCTGAACATCCGGATACTTTCTCATGAACTGAGTAATAATAGGTTGTAAGTATTGCTGACCAAAATAGATCGGCGACGTAATTCGTAACACACCTTTGGGTTCAGATTGGTACGAGTCGGCAATGCCTTGAATCTGATTAATAGTATCTTTCAGTACATAGGTTTGCGCGAGAATATCTTCCCCTGCCGACGTCAACGAGAACGAACGCGTAGAACGGTTGAGTAACTGAACACCTAAATCTTGCTCCAGCTTTTTGATCTGTTTAGAGAGCGATGAGTTGTCCATATCGTGTAAGGTTGCCGCTTTGGTAAACGACCCTTGTTGAACCACATCTAAGAACAATAACAACTGATTAGTATTTGGCACTGCGCCTCTCCTACAATAAAACTCGACTAACGTTCATCTTTGGGTGTATCCATAACAACCATGGTCGTAATGGATTGAACCTGAGCACATTCCCCAAGCACATCGGCATGAAACTTCTTATAGCCCGGTAGATCTTTGGTCTCAACTCTAAGCAAGTACTCGTTAGCACCAGTAATGTTGTGACACTCCACCACCTCTTTCTCCATACTGACGTGCTGTTCAAACTCTAGCTGAGCCGCTTTGCTGTGGCTCGACAAGCCAATCGAAACATAAGCAATAAAGCCAACGCCCATCAGGCCATTATCCAGAACCGCGCGGTAACCTTGAATGATCCCTTTACGCTCGAGATCCTGTACTCGCCTTAAGGTCGCTGAAGCCGACAATCCTATACGTTCTGAAAGCTCAATGTTGGAGATTCTGCCGTCCAATTTAAGCTCTTGCAATATCCTTTCGTCAAATCTATCCATAAGTACTTATTATTGTGCATTAAGTGATAATTGAGGAAATAAAAGCACATAATTGCCTCACTTTCCACCTACTATGTTTCTCAACACGTGAAAGTCATGACCGGTCAGTCACTTCGTTCATTTTACTGCTGGAGAATCACAATGCCTTTAGAACAACTTAGCGCACTTGCCTTGTTTGCGTTTGTCTCGACCTTCACACCAGGTCCAAATAACATCATGCTCATGACATCAGGAGCCAATGTTGGCTTTGCTCGTACCATTCCGCACATGCTGGGCATTGCTCTGGGGTTTGCAGCCATGTTGCTATTGGTTGGCTTCGGCTTAATGGGGATTTTTAACGCCTATCCGGTCTCTCACCAAATCTTGAAATACCTGAGTCTTGCTTACCTCGTGTACCTTGCGATTAAGATAGCATTGAGCGGTAAAGCGAAAAGTACTGAGGCTTTTAAACCAATGACCTTCATTGGTGCGGCAAGTTTTCAGTGGGTGAACCCGAAAGGTTGGTCAATGGCGCTGACGGCAATTTCAGTGTACAGCAGTGGTAGTTCATGGTGGGAGCTCGCGATCATCGCCAGTATATTCACACTAGCCAACTTGCCATCAGTGACATTCTGGACGGCAGCAGGCAAACAACTGCAACACTGGTTAACAACACCAGTACGCATCAAGAGCTTCAACTACGGTATGGCAGGCTTACTTCTAGCCTCAACGATTCCGATGATCTAATCGACTTACTTTATCTATTGATGGTTAGTACACCGGTGCTAACCATCCGTTTCTTTAAAAGAGCTTAATAATCTCGCTTAGCCATTGACCAAATGTCGCCTGCCCACTCGGCGTTAACGTCCAGACAAAAGCCACAACGTTAAGTGACGCCGTCACGAAAAATACAAATCTAAATGGTTGCTTCTGCGTTTTATGACGCAGTTTATCTTGAGCAATTAACGCACCTAACCAACCACCAGCAACAGAAAAAACATGCAGAGTTTTCTCTGGTACACGCCAATTACCATTGATTGCCGCTCTCTTGTCCTTCGCGTACACAAAAAACGTCACTATTCCGATAACTAAATACCACACCAAGAGCGCTTTTGAACTTTCTGAAAACAACGCAGATACCGCTACCAATACCAGATAAGTAATAGCGATTTGAATAGATGAAGACAACATCAACTCCTTTGGATAATGAACAACATAGCGTCACCATTCCACATTAAAGACTCACTAAGGCTATTTGAGGCGAATGAGTACAAACTTTTTTTGATAGGAAAAACAACCAGCGAGTGAAGTGCCACTAAGCTCACATAAATAAGGCGTAGTTATCACCCCTAGCGACTACTCCTATCTTCTACGCCTATGGCTAACCAACTGTATTTTATGAGCTATTGAACCAATAAAAAAGCGCGTTAACCACCACAATCCGTGATATCGACACTAGGTTTCCTATTTTTACGGATTAAAAATAACTTAATACATAAGCGTCACAAATAGTGGAGCATCGTTAAGCCTAGGATATTCATCTTCGTAAAAAATATGGATATCAAAACGTGAACGAAATAAATACCAATAAACACGAGATTCTACAAAGTACCTTGAAGATTGCAAAAACAAAGAGCTTCAATATTGCGCAAACAAACAACTTCAAACGTTCAGCTTTAGCCAAGGCGATATTGCCTCTCGTCACCGCGACCTTGGTAGCAGGCTGTGGAAGCGACACTAGCAAAACAAACTCTGACAGCAATAGTCTATATAAAGCCGCTGAAAACGAAGTTGTTATTTATTACAAACGAGATGTTGCAGCGGCTCGCGCTTCTGGCTCGACCTACGACGGCTGGGGGCTTCACCTTTGGAATGGTGAAGGTTGTACGAGCACTGACTTAGTCGGCATGGGATTAGGTAACAATGGGACTGACTGGGATGTACCTTATGAATTCAAGGGCATCAATGATACCTATGGCGCCTACTACGTGTTGAAAGTCGACCCAGATGCATCCGACCCTCATAAGTGCATGAACTTCATCTTGCATAATGGCGGCGATAAGGCGTTTGGCAGCGCCAACTCGAAAATTGATCTCACCAAACTGAGTCAATCTCAATCTGTATTCGGTTTCCATGGCAGCAGCGCGCTGTACTACGAACCGATTTCAGAACGCCCAGTTAAGATTGATGGCCAGAAGGCACATTGGTTGGACTCAAACACAATCGCTTGGGAAGCTGCAGACGGTGCCGATTCTCTCAAGTTGTTCTACGCACTCGATAACAGCATCACGATAAACGATGATAAGGCGATCGCCGGTGGGCAGGCCGTTGAACTCAAAAAAGATGGCAAGCTATCCTCTGCATTAAAAGAACGCTTCCGTCATCTAGCAAGCCTACCCGCTTTATCAATTGATGTTGACGCCAGCACGCTGCGCACCATCTTGAAATCTCAAATCATTGTTGTTGCGTATAATGTGAATGGCGACGTTATCTCTTCAACTGAAGTTCAAAAGCCCGGCGTACTTGATGCTGTATTTGCCAACAAAGAGACGGGTAACGCAATCGGAGAAACACTGGGGGCGATTGTGGAAGGCAGCACGACGACCTTCAAACTTTGGGCTCCTACCGCGCAAGATGTTGAACTCGTCCTCTACAGCGAAGACCGACAAAGTTCAAAAGTGATCCCAATGACGGAAAGCTTGGAAACAGGCATTTGGGCAACGGATTCAATTTCTAACGCCGTGAATAGTTATTACCGTTACCAAGTGAAGGTCTACCACCCAACCACTGGTAATATCGAAACTCGCCTTGTGACCGACCCATACTCACTCGGCTTGTCGAAGAATTCAGCATACTCACAAGTGATTGACCTTGATGAAGCAGCACTGATGCCACAAGGTTGGGCTGGATATAAGCGCCCAACCGTGAAGAAAGACGAAGACCACGTACTGTACGAATCACACCTTCGTGACTTTAGCTTCAGTGATAAGTTAGGTACAGCAAGCTTAAACGGCAAGTACCTAGCGCTAACAGAAGCCGATCGTGAGTCAGTAAAACACTTGAAAGCTCTGAAAGATGCCGGTTTAACTACGCTTCATATCTTACCTGCATTCGATATCGCTACCATCAATGAAGATGACGCGAGCCGCGTGGATATCACCGACACCGTTGGCAAACTCTGTAACGTAAAACCAACGGCGACTTTATGCGGCACCGAAGATGAAAACAAAACCATCGAAACCGTACTCAACAGCTATAACTCTTCAACAGGCGATGCCCAAGCTCTAATGAACGATCTGCGTATGCTAGATAGTTTCAACTGGGGCTACGACCCATTTCATTACACCGTTCCAGAGGGAAGTTACGCGACAGATCCTAACGGTTCAAAACGTATTCTAGAATTCCGTCAAATGGTTAAAGCTGCGCACGAAATGGATCTTAAACTGATCATGGACGTGGTTTATAACCATACCAATGCGTCTGGCGTGAACGATAAGTCCGTACTGGATAAGATCGTCCCTGGGTATTATCACCGCCTGAATGTGAACACTGGTGGCGTGGAAAGCTCAACGTGTTGTGATAACACCGCAACTGAAAACCTAATGATGGGTAAGTTGATGGTCGACTCACTCAAGGTATGGGCTGACGACTATAAGGTTGATGGTTTTCGTTTTGACTTAATGGGCCACCAGCCAAAAAGCGTAATGGTTGAAGCATTGAAAGAAGTGCGCAAGATCGACCCAAATACCCTGTTCTATGGCGAAGGTTGGGACTTTGGCGAAGTAGCAAACAACGCTCGCTTCGAACAAGCCAACCAGATCAATATGGCAGGCACCGAAATTGGCACCTTCTCTGACCGTTTGCGTGATGCAGTACGCGGCGGTAGCCCATTTGATGGTGGTGTCGATTCTGAAGGTAAGCACCCACTTCGATTTAACCAAGGCTTCGGTAACGCCGCGTTTGCCAACGAAGAAACCAAAGTTGATCAAGATTCAGTCAACGGTCGTTTACACAACCAAGATCTTGTGCGTTTAGGCATGGCCGGTAACTTAGCCGAATACGTATTACTGGATTACAAAGGCGATACCAAACTGGGCAAAAACGTCGACTACAACGGCGCACCTGCCGGCTACACCAAAATGCCGTCAGAGAACATCTCTTACGTTTCCAAGCACGATAACCAAACTCTTTGGGATAACAACGCTTACAAAATCGCCGAAGGTACAAGCTCTGCAGAACGTGCTCGTATGCAGTCGGTATCGCTCTCGACCGTCATGTTGGGTCAAGGCATCCCGTTCATACACATGGGTTCTGAACTGTTACGTTCTAAATCGATGCAGCGTGATTCTTACGACTCTGGCGATTGGTACAACCGTGTGATGTTTGATGGTACTGGCAATAACTGGAATGTTGGCTTACCTCGTGAAGACAAAGATGGTGCCAACTGGGAACTCATCAAAACTATCATTGCCGACAGCACAGCTAAACCAGTAAAAGAAGACATTGACCTCACCAAGCAGCAATTCCTAGAGCTGTTAAAAATCCGCAGCTCAAGTGAACTGTTCCGCTTAGACACAGCAGAAGAAGTCATGAAGCGTGTCGACTTCCGCAATGTGGGCAAAGATCAAATCGAAGGCCTGATCGTGATGTCTATTGATGACGGAATCTCCACAGGCAAAGACCTAGATCCAACCGCTGATGCCATTGTGGTTGTCATAAACTCAACGAGTAAATCTCAATCATTCAAGATCACGGGAGCGACGGGCTTTACACTCCATACCATTCAGCAGAACTCTGCCGATGACATCGTGAAAGGCGCCACCTTTTCCGCTGAGACCTTCACCGTTCCGCCATTGACCACCGCGGTATTTGTGCAAACTCAAGGCGCATCACAAGGTGCTGGGTTATCGGTTGATAACTCACAAAAGGACGTATCTAAGATTCCGCCATATGGCAAAACGACCGTCTATGTACGTGGTGCAATGAACGGATGGAACCCGACGGACGCTTGGGCGATGAGCTTCGTTGGTAACGGCGTTTACTCTGTCAGTGGCGCTTTGGCTGTGGGTGAATATGGCTTCAAGTTTGGCGGTTCTACTTGGGGTGTCTTGGATATTGGCTGTCACTCCGTCGACTTAGCTAAAGGCTCGATCAACATTGGCAGCGAAGGCGACTGTAAGTTGAATGTAACCGAAGCCGGCAACTACACATTCACACTGAATGCGATTCATCAACTCAATGACAGCGCAGAAAAAGCCGTGGTATCTGTGACGAAACAATAAGCTTCACATTCACATAATCATCACAGACGAGCCTGTTTTTTTGGGGAAAAGCGAGGGGAGGTATTAACCTCCCCTTTTTTTGAGCAGCCGCTCACATACCACAGCAACTACGCCCCGATTTTCTTACCCAAGGAGGATAAAGCCGCATTCTGATTAAGCTAGCCTCCTAACGATAACTTCTATATCAAATATAACGTCTATATCAAACATAACGTCTAGCACAGCTTCAACGACAAAGCCCTACACCTCCACTTCTCGAGATGGAATATAAGTATGTACAACAAGAAACATTCAATCTATCAAGTTTTTACCCGTTTGTTCGGCAATCAGAATACACAGAACACACCTTGGGGAACCATTGAACAAAATGGCGTGGGCAAGTTCAGTGACTTCACCAATAAAGCGCTGACAGAAATTAGAGAACTCGGCATCACTCATATTTGGTACACCGGAGTACCACATCATGCTGTGATCAACGACTACAAGCACATCAGCATCTCAGACGATCATCCAAGCGTTGTAAAAGGACGGGCTGGCTCACCTTATGCCGTCAAAGATTACTACTCCGTAAACCCAGATCTTGCTGACAACCCAGCGCAGCGTTTACAGGAATTCGAAGCCTTGATCAAAAGAAGCCATGACAATGGTTTGAAAGTCATCATTGATATCGTCCCTAACCACATTGCCCGTAATTACCAAGGCTTGAATAACCCAGAGGGCGTACGTGACTTTGGTGATCAAGATGACACGACGGTTGAGTATCATCGCAACAATAACTTCTATTACATTCCTGACAGCGCATTTGAACTGCCCGAGATCGAACCTGCGTTCATTCCTCTTGGAGGCGAACAACATCCGAATTTAGCCTCACCGTTTCTTGAATCCCCAGCCAAATGGACAGGTAACGGATCGCGTTTGAGCAAACCAAACTTCGATGATTGGTATGAAACCGTAAAAATTAACTATGGCGTGCGACCAGACGGTTCAAAAGACTTCCCTGAACTACCGAATGATTATGCGATGCATGATCACCTCGCCCACTACCATTTCTGGCAGCAAGTTGATGTGCCGGATTCATGGGTTAAGTTTCGAGACATCGCATTATATTGGTTAGAAAAAGGCGTCGATGGATTTCGCTACGATATGGCAGAAATGGTACCGGTCGAATTCTGGAGCTATCTCAATTCATCAATCAAAGTAAAGAATCAAGACGCCTTTTTGATGGCGGAAGTGTACCAACCGGACCTTTATCGTGATTACATTCGCATGGGTAAAATGGACTATCTGTATGACAAAGTCGATCTTTACGACGGCCTAAAAGCAGTCATGCAAGGTAAGGCTTCAACGGCAGTCATCCCTGAGATCCAGCATCAAATGATGGACATCGAACATCACATGATGCACTTCTTAGACAACCACGATGAGCAGCGTGTCGCGTCTCCTGATTTTGTTGGTAACCCACACATTGCCAAACCTGCCATGTTAGTCAGTGCGCTATTAAGTAGCTCTCCCACCATGATTTACTTCGGGCAAGAAGTAGGCGAATCGGGCGCGGAGAACGCAGGCTTTGGGCAACCTTCTCGCACGTCTATATTTGACTACATCGGTGTTCCTCAACATCAAAAATGGATGAACGGAGGAAAGTTCGATGGCGGGCAGCTCAACGATGACGAAAAGCAGCTCAGACTCTTCTACCAACAAGTGATGACGTTTTCATTGAACCATTCATCGATGACCGGAGCGTACCAAGACTTACACCAATCCAATCAGCTAAGTGATTCTGTTTATGCTTTCTTGCGTTTTGATAACCAAGAACTGGTTATCGCCGCGGCTAACTTCAGCCAAAGAAAAACAGACCACATTCAGTTGAAGGTGACGGCAGAGGTTATTCAAAAACTAGGCATCGCTGACGGAAGCTATACGCTCCAAGAACATATTGAAGGCGTCCAACAACAGACGCTGTATGTGGAAAATGGTGTCGGTTACTTCAGTGCAGAATTCCCCCCCCTAGCCGCTTTCGCTTGGGTGTTACCCCTTTAATCAATCGTTCTAAAAGTAACTGGTGATGACGGCGTTAAATCAGAGGAAACGGTACTTAACGTCGTCTTCGGATAAGTAAAATTCAGACGGTCGTTGGTTTTCAAAGCACGTTCTAAGCAGCTATGGCGGGTAGCTGTAACTTGTTTTTGCCCCATTATTTGGTAGACCTTTTACTCATTCGCATCCTGTTCATGAGCTTTTTCCCTACTAAAAGTTATCCATTCTTCTAATGCTGTTCGTTGTGAATCCCCGGGTTGTATCACGGGGGTAAATTCGACCTAGCTATCAGCACTCATACAACCCTGCTCTAGTTGCAAGCTTGCGCGCTAGCTTCACACATATAGTTATGAAGCATTTAGGATTCAGCTAGTTTTCTAGCCATAAGTAATTGTTAAACAATATAAAAATCTCGTATAATCGCTTTCACAAAGAACTAGATTGGAAGCTTTTGCATTAAAATCTAGAAACTGCCCCTTTTTTGTAAGAGATCTTATGGAAATCCTCGATGTTTCATGGACTGCAATAACCAAACTAATTCTTTCGGGTATTGGGCTATATATCATAGCGCCCATTTTACTCACTCTGAGAGATTTACTTATTACCAAATTAATTGAGCGTTTTCTCCTCAGTCAAACTATTAGAGATTCGATACACATGTGCGAGGCAGATCGCTGGCTGATAGACCATAAGTATAATGAACCAGTAATTATGGATCGTGGTCAACATTATATAGGTAAGAAGAAAGTCACAGAGAAGCAATATGAAAACTATAAGAGATGCATGTGGAAACACCATAAACGCTTTGGGTTGCTCGATTCAAAGATCCAATTTCGTGAAAATATAATAAATTATGTCATGAATCACTTAAAGAACAATAGCTATGTCAATCCAGTAGATGGCTTGAGAGCTTCTTCATACAAGCATGCTGAAAAATTAAACTGCTATAACGAATAATATAGTTAGGCCGCCACTTCAATGTTAAGAGTTAGATATTTATGTCAGATTTGATCGAAAAAGTAGTAATTGCAAATGCTCCAATTGATGCAGGGGCATCTGAATTTTTAGTTTCAATTAGCCCACATTACCCTTCCATAATTATCACTGCTCTAATAGGTATTGGTAGTATTTTTACTTCTGCTGCTGTTGTTTATATTACTCGTAAAAATCAAGAGTCTCAGAACAAG
>NZ_JBFRSN010000098.1:0-2516 GCF_041473595.1 Vibrio sp. 10N.222.46.A1 | reverse complement strand
TTTTCGGATTAGGCAAAGACCGAGTATTATCAAGAGAAGTCCATAAAGGAGTACAATAGATTAAACTTTCGCAATAAACTAACTGACCCTTTTTTACGTGACAGAGATGATATTCAGTATTTTTTAACTCAGACAAGAGAAGTTCGATAAGGGAAAGACTTTGTTGAGGGGTTCCCTCTTCAACTAAAATGGTTATTTTTTCATCTTTAGATTCAATATACTCCATCATATTAGCTAGCTTTGGTATAACTTCTGTAACCCAGTGATAATAATTAGTCGAATGTTCTTTTAATAAACTTACCACTAATCCATCTAGAGTTAACTTTTCACGAATAAACGAAATCTGAAAATCAAAACCTTCCAGTTCTTCATATTTCAAGAAAATATCTGGCCGCTTTAAATCATGAATATTTTCCATTAGGCTTAATTCATGATGGTACATATTTATTCCGGAAATTACAGCATCTGTAGAACCAATAACCTGAACTCCGCTTAAACGCACAACTTTAGTATCAGGTAATCTACCTTCAAGCGATGAACGTTTACATTCCTGATTATCTACATACAAGAGTGGACCTTGTACACTTGCATAGCGTTCAGATACATGTTGGATAATTTCACATCCCCCCCCCAATAACTCTAAATCCCCGACTAGTCTTACATCGAAACGATTTTCTTCGGGTTTATTTTCCTTAGATTTAAATAAACTTATTAGCCTAAAAAAAACATGGCGGTAGAATATAATACTGTCAATATATTGGTGACGAATAAACCTAGGGAACAAATAATATAGACTTCTCAATAACATTTAAAATCCATTTGTAATTTTACAAACTAATAAAACAAAAATTTCAATTCAATATCGAACGATAATTATCATTTCAACAAACGAGCATACCCAAAGCCTGATCGGCCAAAACCATTACCGTTATAAAACATAAGATAACTCTCTTTTACTTTTATTACATGGGGATATGCTATCATTTCAGAATCCCAGCCCGAAGCGCTAATATCAATTCCTGCAAGGTCGTCATTTCGATTCCAAACAATGCCATCCTTCGACTCGGCATATCCAATACGATAGCTAGCTTTTGGATCAGTTCTATAGTTTGTGAAATTACGGTATGAAAACCACATTCGATATCTTCCGTTTTCTTTGACTACAGAAGCTTTTACGATACCTGCCTCTTCCTCATTTTTATAGTCTATAGCGACTTTTCCTTCTCTGACCCAATTGATCCCATCTTCAGACTCAGCATATTTGATATGGTAACGTGGTTCCGATTTACCATTGACAACCTTCCAACCAGTACAGGATAAGTACCAATTTTTCCAAACACCATCATCAAATAAAACGCAAGTAGACGCCGAAAAATAAGGTTCTTTCCAATCTCTATCCCACAACGGCCCTTCGGAGAACCTAACAAATTTATCATCGGAAGAAGAAGCGATTGCTAAACCTACACTGTTGTGATAGGAAATATTATCCCTTACATTCCACCCGATATAATATAACCATCGTTCATCACCTCGATTAACAACCCATGATGGCATTACACCTCTATCATCAAATGTACCTAAGCTTCCAAGGTCAAGTAGAGGGCTTTCATTAATATGAATAATTTCTAAAGGGTTATCTGCATTAAGATCGACAAATGTTGGTAGACTTAAACCATCAATATTTCTAGTGGAAAAGTATACACGTATAATATTCTTATCTTCAATATAATCAGCAACTGGAGCTTGGGCATGAGTAACACTCCAAGGTATAGTGTTGTTGGGTTTATATATCAGCCCCACCTTTTCCCATTTATAATGATTAAAATACGTCATAGCTAAAACGAGTCCCTTTTTTCTTTGCGGGATGACCGATATACACTCCCCACTCTTCTGTTTCTTTTAAAGTTAGACACGAAGACATTGATAAGAGTGTGCCTTTGGCTAGATTGGAACCATCTCTTATAGTCGAATTAACACCTAGAAAGCAATTCTCGCCAATTACACAGTGCCCTGACATTACGACATGTGAAGTAAAAAAAACATGGTCTTTAACTATACCATGGTGCCCAATATGGTTCCCACTCCACAACACTACATTATTCCCAATTACAGAAAATGGTTGAATAGTATTATTTTCCAATATAAAACAATTCTCTCCAATTACATTGTTAAAAACTGTAGCTTTTGAACTGACATACGAAATGAAGTCATACCCTTTTTCTTTACCTTCTAAGTATACTTTTTCTCTTAGAGTATTCATTCTCTTTGCCATCATTGGCGCAAACAAATCATATTGTTCTGGAGGGTATTTTTTTTCCAACTCTTCAAAAGGTATAACAGGAAGATTATTATATCTTTTACATTTCATGTATTTTTCATGGACTGTAAAAGCAACTACTTTGTAAGGTGAATCCGTAGTCAAATAGTAATACGCAAGTTCGGCAAAGTCTTCAACCCCAAATACAACAATTGGCTTCATCACTAGTCCCTACTTATAGACGTAAACTGTATATTCA
>NZ_JBFRSN010000097.1:0-3835 GCF_041473595.1 Vibrio sp. 10N.222.46.A1 | reverse complement strand
CCATTACCAAGAGGTTGATCGCTTTGTGGGATCGCTACCGGAAAACCAACTCTCATCTCTTGTTCTGTCGTCCAATACGACATCCCTTCAAGAACAAGAGCAGAAAGTGCTGAGTTCAAAAACAAGCTGTTGGCTGCACTCGCCATCGTTAACTGAGTTAATGCAGTTTTGTCTATAACAATGCTTTCTCGCTGGTAACGCGAAGCCTTTATATGATCCAATCGCTGTTTCCATGGAAGTGAAGGTGGCGCGCACTCTGGGTCAAGCTTACTTTGCCAGAACGACATATCTGCCTCCCTTTTGGCAGTGTCATGTTCACTATCAAAGTGATTGGTCTCAGCGCTGTTAGCACAGAGCTCATGCAAATGCCCGCTATTCTTTTTCAATAATTCAGAAAGAATCAGGGAGTGTGTTCTACCATCAACAATTAATGCATCAAAACTGGTAAAGACAATGGTCTGATAACCGATGTCAGAGTCAGGCAATTGAATAACAGAAACACGCCATGGCGACTTCGACAGGTCGTGCATCGTGTGATTACTCACTTGACGAATTTTACCAACTCTCTCTAGCGCTTGCTCAATCGACAAGTGTCGAAAGTCATGGGAGTCAAAATTCAAAGTCACCTTAGACGACACCTGCTGAACAAGCTTGTTCTCATCGATGTGCATCCGTAACGCATCGTACTTTTTTACCAATGATTCGAGGCGAGACTCAACTAAGCTCGATTCTATTTTCCCTCGGTATTCCCGGAATTCATGCATCGCAGTGCCACCCATAGGGATATGAGTAGAGCGACCGAGTAGGTAAGATTTTTGTAGCTCTGTTAAAGGCTTTGGACAAGAGGTAACTAAGGGTAACGAAGGACATGCATAACCTAACTGAGCGAGCGTACTTTCCAAAGAGTTATGTATGCTATTAGGTTCATCAGCTAAAGATTGAACAATCGCAATAAACTTGTTAAACAAGGTATCGACAAAGCCTTTAGGGAACACGTCCATTCGCACATCCCAATTGACAAAAATACCTTCGTACGCAGGCGCGATTTGTGCATCTAATGTAACCTGAGCACCTTGAGAGATTACCCAGTTCATTTTTCCGAAGACTTTTGTGACTGCCTCAGAGAATAAATCATCACCTTCAACATCCATTCCCGATGTAAATACGATAGGCGATGCTTGCACGGTCCCATAGTAACGCGATAAATCTCGCATCACCGTTACACCAGAATAGCTTTCATGGTTGAGTAATTGGTTCAGTTGATTGGCAGTACGACGACAATGATTAAGCGTTGATTCTTGAGCTTTCAAGCTAGCGCTGTAGATCAGCAAGTTCGAGAAATCACCTATCGTTGTCTCTGCATCGTTCGTATAGAAACCGCGGTGAAAAGTCGGCACATTCAATCGAAAATCAGGGCTGTTACAAGAGCTACCGACAGCTTGAGAGAAAAGCGTTAGAAAAAGTTGGGTTAAGGTTAAGTGGTGTTTCTTGGCTAACTCTTCGATCGAAGACCGTTGCTCTTGAGTCAACTGATGTGTGAACCGCTGACTGTGCCCATGCTGACGATCAATATCCCCATTAACATACGGAAACTCAGGTGCTCCAGCGATGTCTGGTAATCGTTGTTGCCACCATGTCTTATCAGACTGTCGTTTAGCTACGAGGTAATTGTCCGCCGCTTGTTTATCTAAATATTCAAAGAACGAATTCTTCTCTTGTGTCTCGTTGCCTTGATGTTCATCGCTATAGAGCTTAGCCAACTCTTCGACTAAGATTCGGAAGCTCTGTGCATCCACAGCAATCATGTCTACGTCTATATGCAAACGGCACTGCACTTTAGAATGACGTGTGATACCGATCTGCGCGGCCTGCCCATTGTCTAAATCCAGTTTCTGGTCAGTAATAGCAGTGCGCTTCTCTATTAAAAAGTCACGGGTAGCCGATGGTGAAAGGTGTTCAATATCATCAATGATAAGTTGATGAACAGAAGATAAAGGAGCGATGGTTTGTTGACCACCAGAAGTAACTTTCATCCGTAACATAGGATGATTGATGTACAACTTCCTCACCGCACTTGCCAATTTTTCTGAGTCGATATTTTCACCATCAAATTCAGCATAAATATGAGCCGCTACGCCTCCCATCGATTGGCCTGTTTGCCTACCGACATAATAAGCAGCCTGTACAGTCGTCAATTCTCTCATCTTCATTTCCACACTCATTCATCCATTTAATGTGCCACGAGGCTTATTAAACTAATGTAATACACCAGCTTAAGAATAAACTCAAACAAAAATGATAAGCGTTATCATTTTTGTTTAGTGCTAACTAATATGAGTTGATGTACTGATTGTATTGGGCATGATCTCACTACATCACCCAACAATAAGCTTGACAACACCTAGCTCCTATTTCAATAATCCTCAAAATTAAATGATAATAATTATCATTTATTGGAATTGAATGTTTTCCAAGTCATACCTGGACCGCGCATTTGATGAAGCCATAACATCAAGGAACACTTGTTTTAGGAGGAAGGATGCAAGAGTTAGAGAAGCAACTTAATTCAACCACGATAGAGCCACTGCCGAGTGTGATTGATGTAACGAGTGAAATCACTCTAGACGAAAAAAGTGAACGATTTATCCGTGATAAAAGATTCGAAATCACAGAAATTTTAAATGGGAAAGATAACCGTCTGCTCGTTATCATTGGACCTTGCTCCATCCACGACCCAGAGGCTGCTTTAGAGTATGCTCGTAAGTTGGCCGAACTACAGAACAAATATCGTGACCAGCTCTTGATCGTCATGCGAACCTATTTTGAAAAACCACGAACCCGCGTCGGTTGGAAAGGGCTCATTGTCGATCCCGATTTAGACAATAGCCATAAGATGAGTAAGGGGCTGTTTGTCGCAAGAAAATTCTTAAAAGATGTTGTTGATCTAGAGCTTGCAACGGCAACCGAGTTTTTAGACACCACCGTGTACCCATATGTATCTGATTTAATTTGTTGGGGCGCTATTGGAGCAAGAACCACTGAGTCTCAAACACACAGACAAATGGCTTCAGGCATCCCGTGCCCTATTGGGTTTAAGAATGGAACGGATGGCAATGTAACGATCGCGATTGACGCAATTCACGCCGCGAAATCTCCTCACCTAGTTTATGTCTCTGGTTTTGGTAATACACCCATGTCTGCAATGACACATGGCAACCCTAACGGACATATCATTTTACGTGGCGGAAAACAGCCAAACTATACTAACGTACACGTCTGTGATGTAACAAAACAATTAGAATTAAACGGCCTTAACCCCCGAATCATCATTGATTGTAGTCATGGGAACAGTCTGAAAATTGCCAAAAATCAACTCAATGTAGCCAGAAACATTGCAGAGCAAATCATTTCAGGAGAGCAGTACATCGCCGGCGTTATGTCTGAAAGCTTCTTAGTCGGAGGGGCGCAAAATATAGATGCGACGCCACTAACCAGAGGTCAATCCATCACTGATGAATGTCTAAACTGGGAAGATACCGTTGCAATTCTCGATGTCTTTGCAAATGCAATGGTAGAGGCAACTCACAAGAAATTATCGACGGTCGCTTAACCTAAAATTTTATATGGCGCATGCGCGCCATATAACTCTATGATGTCTAGTTATCGAGCGTTGCACCACCATCAATCCGCAAGTCATGCATAGTGATATGATTAGCTGCATTAGACATCAGAAACAATATCGATTGAGCAATATCTTTGGGTTCAGCAATCTTGTTGAGCGGAATACCTAGACGAAACTGCGTTGCATCTCCGGCAATGACCTGCTCCTCACCAT
>NZ_JBFRSN010000096.1:0-12918 GCF_041473595.1 Vibrio sp. 10N.222.46.A1 | reverse complement strand
TAACCCAAGAACCCTAGGCACAAAGTCCAAACAATTAACCCAATTCCATCAAGGAGAGAATTTAAATACCACCATCATCAGTACCTCAATTGAAAACTCATTCTTAATTCGAGACCAAACTCAAGGGCAGATTGACATTATCAATGTCAATCATAAGAACGACATTCAAAACATCTCCACCGATGAACTGAGACAGAACATCATTATTGTATTAAATCACGGCAACCACGATTTAAACCCGAACAACATTGAGAAAATCGTCGAGAACTTTAATGGACGAGACATTCAATTCATGTCCGACGATAATCTTAAAGAGGACATTAAATCGTGCATTAACAAATTAGAGCGAGATAACAGCGCACATAACATTGAATTAAATGAGGCGCACACTTCTCATCAAGAGAGCGAATTAGACACCCTCAACTATAATGAGAAAAAAGAAACCGACAGCCAATCACTCGACCACTTTGAGCCAAAAGAATATTCACCTCAACAAGAGATGGAATTTAATCACTCAGAGAAAGAGAGTCAGTGGGAAGACAGAGAAATCGACAGAGAGTTAGAGCGATAATAAAAGGGTAGCCAATGGCTACCCTTTTTTTTCGCCTTCAAGATATTCATCGACGCTTTTATCAACCAAAGCGGTGTTGGATTTTCTTTGCTCAATCGAATCCGCTTTATTCTTATAATACCCCTCCCCATCAAAGCTATGCGCCAAATTTAAATTTAGCACGCCTTGTACCTGCCTAACTCTACGATACGTTTCTTCCATCAACTCACGGTTCGACGGCCGCTCATCGTCACTGTCATTCAGTTTGATACGCAACGCCAAGGTAAAAAGCTGACGAGTTGCCTCGGCATCACTTAACTTTTCTCTGTCTCTGAACTTCTTAAAATCTTGCTCTAGCTTCCCTCGAAGGGAGCTTTGTAAAGGGTAAGAACGTGACATAATTTAGCTTTTTCTCCTCAATGAATGTCAATGAAGCCCACCTTTAAGCCTCAATGAAATCCAATAAATTCTCAATGTAAACCCATTGTACTTAGTTTTGAAAAAACCGCTACAACCTTACCGATAAAGGGATAAATAACAATTTAATTAAATCCCATTGAATTTAGATTGAAATCACCACAATCCCTTACACAGAAAGGCGCCAATGATAATTCAATGTAATTACATATTTTCACACTGGGATTTCAGCGGCTAATTAGTTGAGATTTTGAAAATTTTTTCACGCTCTATTTCGCCTCCACTATTAAGCATAAGTCATTGTTTTTATAGGTTTTAAATTCATCACAGACAATCATTTAAATCGTTTACGATTTAGCGTGGTGTGTGGTGAAGAATTGAAAATACAGGGGCACTTCTTACAAAGTATCCGGTTGGTTTTTGTTTTCACTAAGAGCTTGGATTATCGATGAAAAACGCCCCTATTGAAAGGGGTTGGGGTGTAGATTTGACCACACTGTTTTTACATTAACACCAAATTACTCTTATACAGGGGCACTTTCACCCCCAAAATACAGGCTAGAAATAACAAGATTCTAGAACTACAATCGCGCCAACTACTCCGCCATCAACCCTCTCAAAAAAAATAAATTAAATTTAAATTATTAATCTCTAGCTCTTATACAATTTATTCTATTCTTGCTAAAGATATTAACACTGGCGAAAGAGATGAGAATGCACACATACACACAAAAGTTTAGTGACTCTCTATTTCCTCTGGTGCTCTTTAAATAAAGATTGATCCATAAAAAATATAAGGAAATGCGTCATGAAAAAACTAGATAAATTAAAACTATTTTCGGTACACCAAAGCGGCTCAGCAGTCCTAAAGGTCGTCGAAAACTAAACGTGATCTAGTAATGGAGGCTAGTTGATGAACTACTATCTATATATTTTTTCTCATCTGGCTTCCATTGTGGCTTTTCGAAGTACAACGGTTGTAATTATATGGGCGTTAGTACAATCTTTTGGGCAATCTGAGAATGTCGGATTTTTAGTTGCCATCATGTGGATAACCAACATTTTCTTCCTGCCTATATCTGGTTTTTTACTTGATATATACTCAAAAAAAACCATTATTTTAGTTTCTATTTTCGGTTCTCTCGTAGCTTCTATTTTATTGTCCTACAACTATGAATCATTGATAAGTTGTATTATCTTCGTCTCTATCTTGTCCGCTTTTAACAGTGCTATATCAGCAGCACCCAATAGTATTATTCCATTATTAATAGACAAGGAAGGTTTAACAAAAGCGATTGGTCTGTCTTCGACCTTGAACTCGCTACAAGTCATCATCGGTGTTGTAATTGGAGGGGGGGTAATTTACGCCATTGGTGTAGAGATTTCTCTTTATGTCACCACAGCACTCTACCTTACTTCACTAATTTTAATCCTATTAATGTCCTTCCCTAAAAAAAGCACAGAGTTCGGAGGGGAACATAATAAAGCTCTCCAATTAACACAGGGGTTCCGCAGCATTAAAAACCTAAAGCCAGAAGTTATGTTTTGTCTATCCGCACTGGTAGGGAACTTCATTCTAACTCCTTTAGTGTCAATTATAATTCCAATATATGTACTACGTGAACTCAATAACAATGTGGGATATGTCGTATTATTTGAGTCAGCGATAGCAGTAGGAATGATATTAGGAGGAACTATATCAATCAAAGCAACAACTATATTTAATCGATACCATCAAGTATTATTTGGTGGGTGTCTAATTGGTCTAGGGGTGTTCGCCTTCGCTACATTTGAAGATGCTTATATCAAAGTATTTGCTCTGTTCTGCTCAGGTATGGGTTTAACAATCAAGGGAATTCCCTTTAGCTCTTTGAGAGGTCACGCTGTGCCTCACGAATATAAAGCTCGAATTGAGTCAGCCATCTTTATGTTATGTATACTTAGCATTCCAATTGGTAGCCTAACTTTCAGTTATATACTGGATAACACACAACTTGATATCAATAACCTTGTCAGGGTTATGGGGGGGCTCATAATCCTTTCTTTAACATTTATTATTTTCTCAAAAGAGTCAGTACAAGCACTCAAACAAAACGATGACACTCTTGAGCACTATTACACACAACACTACCCAAAGGCATTTAGATAAATGGAAATTACAACGGTAAACTGGGCTATCCCTAACTCATCTAATGCTGATTTTATTATTAACCGAAATTTGGACTCCCTTACTAAAAGTTTTAATTATCTTCACCAATTCTCAGGCCTTAATGATACGAAACTTAAATCCTTCTTGGCTCAAAATAGAGAGGCTTTACGCAAAAACATGCCGCAAGCCCTTCTTTACCATGAGTTCATTGTAAGGAACGTGGAAGATGCAAAGTTTGAGCCTCAAAGAGTATTTAACCACATGTTAACTGAGCTAAAAGAGGTCAGCGATAAACCCCTCGAAATTGTGCCATTTGGTAAACGATACCAGATATTTACGAATGGCATCCTTCAAGCTCTGATAGCGGAAGATCATCTAAAATGTTATGGAGAGCATTTAGCAAAGAGAAATCAAGGCATAGTGTCACCTAGTAGTGAACAATTTCAGCACACTTTAGAAGAAATAAATAGATGCTTATCTTACATTAAGCAGTCCTGTTCTACTCTGTATAAAGAGGTAGAAACGGTGATATCTCAAATACACATTATGAGTTCACCTCATGTGAACGCTGGCAGCTATCTAAGTATGCTAGGGATGTTTAATATTCGCTATCTAAAAAGCGACGTTGAACACTGGAGTCGCCTGGCTGAACATATCATCCACGAAACCGCACACAACTTGCTGTACCAGCTATGGTATCAAGATAAAATCATAACAAACGATCACGGCCTATTTTATACCCCGTTTAGAAAAGACGAACGACCAATAAGCGGCGTTTTCCATGCTATGTTTGTTTTAGCGCGCACTATTTATGGGTTTAATCAGTTACTTGCCAATCCAGATATTGAACTAAAAAAAACCGATATAATCAGCCACTACAACGAAGCTAATAACAAGCTCTCATTCACAGATAAGTTTCTACAAACCGTTGAAGTCATCGACCGTTCCGAGAGGCTCACCAACTTCGGAGTAAATATAAGGAATGATTGTGTTACTCTGGTTGAACGGTGTAAATATCAGGTCTAATTTACCCCACTAATTTTCCATCACATATATACATAGGTATTTAACACGTTTCTGGACAAAAACGTGTCAGTTACTTTGCTAATTTAGAAAACAACGGATTAACTAAAGTATGGGAAACTTTGACAAGCAAAAAGCAAGACGCGACCCCATGAGTTCTATACCTATCAATCAGCATGAATTACCAACGAAGGCATTGCTAATGGTGATACCTGAGTGTAGGCCAGTATCACAAAATCCTGGCCAGACATAAGAAAAACGGCTATTTGGGGAAAATGATGTAAACAACTTGTTTTCCGGTTTCATTGGCTGTAATGCCAATAAATGCTAAAGCTCGCATGAGTTATACGCTAATAAACACTTACTCTTTCGCATACTTACTCAGCCAATCAGAAGTCAAGAAGTCTAGTACCGCATTGCCTGTTTTATTTTCAAAACTAAACAGGCTTTTACTACACCTAAACTGCTCATAATTTACATATGCTTCACGTAAAGATTTTTCTTGTATGCATGAAAACTTCTTTTGATTAATATTTTCAATTTCCGCTAAAATCATATATACGAGATCAAGAGTCTTATCACTTTCGGTGTCAAAAATATCCCCGGAATGCTTCAATACTTCTGTAACCGCCGCTATGTCTCTTTCATATAAATGCAAAGAATCTGTAAAGTGACGCTGATACCCAACTTCAACTCCGATTTTTTGCGCTAAGTAACAATGTAAAACTTGAAACACAAAAAAGTTATATGGAACGCCCCAGTGGATATCATTAGACCTATTTGTAACAGTAAAGTCCAAAGCACCATTTCTAATTTTTATCATTATTGATGTATTACATGGTATGTCCTTGGATGTGTTATTAATTAGGTCATCTGGGGAGTACATGTTCAGAATACATCGACGTGAATCAGGTGTGGTTTTTAGTTCTTTTATCACAAACTCAAGCTGATCATAACCAAAGTGATTTCTTAACCTATAGCCGTAAGCCCCATTGAGGCTCACTCCATCATCAGAGAAACTGTCATATGTTTTCAGATAGTAGTTCAATGTGTCTAAACTATTGAGTCCTCCAACAACCCAAGCAGCTTCAGCAATAGCAAAGAAAGGATTTAAAGCTCTCTTATTAAGAGTTAGTAAATTGAGCCTGCCAGGAGTCAACTCAAAAGCGACAGGGCCAAGATCATAGACCATTCCTACGCGAGAAGGAGTAGGTGAATTTACAGCTAAGCAGTCTTTGAGTGCACTTATGTATAAACGGTTACAACTATCACCTTGATATAGCTTCACTCTAAGCCCCCAAATCTCTTTTGGTTTTTGGCGAGTTTATTCAAAAAACCTTTCTCTAGGTCAACATCAAATTGATTAGCGATTTTTATCAGATAAATGAAAGTATCGACCAGCTCTTCATCCAGATCTGACTTAGAGTCATTTAAGGATTTATCTCCTCGAACGATCTTTTTCGTTAAGTTGGAAAACTCTCCTAACTCACCAAGCATACAAACAATCAAATGTTCAAGTTCCTGAAGGTTTGTTCCATCGATATCTGTATAGAATGATTTACCCTTAATTGAGGTTTGTTTGTCGAATTGCTTTTGTCGTTTACATATTTCTTTCAAGGTAAGGCTCATTTGGCAAATTCCTCAGCTATAAGCTTTAAGTTGTTAGATATTAAGCTACTCAATTCTTTGAGCTGATCATCATGAGAGTGCTGTTTTCGACATTCTTCTAACTGATTAATTAAACCTATAGTTATTTTTAACAAAGAAATCAGCCGAGGTTTATTTGCTTGATCCCATTCACCTTCAACAAGTTCGAGAATATGTTGAATAGAAGTACTACTTAGCACTGTTTGGACTTCGGCCATTTGTTCAACATGTCGTATAAATTTAGGTCGATCATCCTTCATCATATTAAGAATCTGATACTGGCTCATCAAATCTAAGTTCGGTTTCTCCAAAGGATTAAAGTTTGGTACGTGATGAGCTCGACAAGCTAGAATTACTAGTCTCACCGTAGTGAACGACAGTGATGACCTGGCGATTTTTTCAATATTTAATCTAATTTCTTCTAAGTTAATCCTCAAGAACGTACTAACTTCTAGGGCTCTCAAGTACACATTGCAATATAACGTTTCATCTTCAAGGATACTTTGAAACAACATAAAAGAAGGAATGGGACTATCTCCAGAGCCCATTATGGTTTTTTGGTCAATCAATGAATACAGTGCTCTATTACTAGATGGCTTTTCTTTGAGCTCATTAATAATATTATCTACACCATCAACCTTAAACTGCCCATGGTTAAAGTATAAGTTTTCTGGGCATTTATCAGCGTTCCACTGTTGCGCTTTATCTTGAACATCAGACAGTGCATTCCTTACGAGGTCTTGGGCAGGAAGCTCATAAGACAACAACAAATTAATCTTATAACCGTTTGCTTCGATCGCAGCACAAGCATCACTTGCAACAGTTTCAAGCGATGCTGTTTGTTTATATTCTAGTTCCAAAATAGTTTACCTCGCCAACTTTATAATCTTTACTTCTCTTCTCGCTTTTTCAAATACAAAGCTATCTATTATGACTTCATCATTTGTAATCTTGTAGTGATTAAACGCATTCAAATAACCCGACTGTTCAAAGTTGCCACTTCGTGCTGAAATTACAGGGGTAGAACTCTTTCCTAGGTGGTAACGTTGCTCTGTATGCTGATGTCCATGAAGTGCTAAACAGAATCTGTTTTTCTCCATAAACTGAACTAAATCATATCCATTCCTAATTGCAGACGTATCACCGTCAAACTGACTAATAATATGATGATGAAAAACGAGAATTTTTTTCATATCACCATACTCTGATAGATCCACATCAAAGCAACGGTCATCCACCAATCCAAAAGTGTGATTTAAATGATAAGAACTATTCAATACCACGAAAAGCATGTCTTGGATGGCTATAACTTTATAAGTATCATCGCTGAAATCTAAATTGTGATCACGTCTAAGCCCATATACAAACCTGTCAAACGCTTGAAAATCGCCATCAACAATGTCGTGATTACCAGGGCAAATACACAAGTTTTCTTTATTTATTTTGCCAAGAGACATTAGATCACCTACAAAAGTAGAGGCTATTTCATAGCCACAAGCTTGCCCTTTTATCGTTATGTCGCCGCTAATAACGATAACTGGGTTATCTGTATTTTCTAAAATATACTTAGACAAAGCTTCAGAAAGCTCTCTTTCACTAAATGGAGCTTGTGCATCGCCAAAGTGTAAATCTGATAAGTGAATGATTTCCATAGCGCTAAGCTCCTGATTTTATGGAAATAGTATCACAATTAATTGGGCGATATGCACCGAGGTATTCCTTCATATTAGGTACAGCACTGTCTTCTAATGGCTTTAACAAAAGCTCAGTATAACCTTGTTCTATTTTCATATATTCCTCAAAAGAGATAACGCTGTTTTAAGCTGAGAGTAATAGCTTGCTAAAATGTGAAACGAAGTGGACCCAGCAAGCTGTTACGAGTCCGTCTTGAAAACCTTTGTTAGGCCTTATTGGATAGAGCATCCCAATAAGCTCTATTAAGAGGCCCGCCCCATTCAATTGGTAGAAGTTCAATCCAGCCGAGTGCGTGAAGTAACGTAACAATACCGATACCAAATGCATCGCCTTTTACCTCTTCAATTGCCAAACTAAACCAGTAATCCTCATCGTAAAAGAGAGCGCTTTTTATCCCGTCAGAGCCAAGGTTCACAGTTTGTGTAGCTACTCTATCTTCCCCTAATATCATGAGGTCAGGGTTACTAGGATCTACCATAACTTTATCAGGGAAAAAACCATTTGAACTCTTAGAAATAATAGCGCAAAAGGGCTGGTTCTTTCGCTTAGGAAAATTCCTTGGCCAATCTCTAGGTTTATTATTATAAATAGGTCCATTTGTTTCAAAGTCAGGGTTATTTTTCACAGCGCGCTGCAAGATAAGGTTTTTTACGGCTCTGACTTGAGACAATGCTTTATCAAATACAAGTTCATCATTTATAGAGTTTTTACATTCAATATAAGAATATACAGCTTCAATCGGAATTTGTTGTTTGATAGAGAAATTATTTCCATGCATCGGTCTAAGTACAGGAAAAGACATTTTATCAAAAATGATAAGATCGTCTCCGGCAAGCTCACCACTTTCGCTAATTACAAATCCTCTGCAGACACCAAACTTTTCAGGTAAAAAATCCGATAACAGGTGGCACATAGCTATTTCAAATTCATCTCCTAAGTCAAAATTATAGATAGCTTCAATATCATTTAATCTTGCAACGACTTTCTTTGATAGACGCTGAATGTATCCATTATAACTAGTCATATATACTCTGAGGCCTAAAGCTTATTAGACGAAACTTTCCCGTGTTTGCATTCCATCTATGATGCTGGCACACATTATGAAACTCAATTAGCATCAACCTGTTATGTGAATCGAAAGAGGATTTCGGGGTAGAAAAACGGAAAGTTTCCGTATAAGCGCCCAAAGTACGGATTAGATTAATTGGGTCTACTGCAATGTTCGCCAGACGGTAAGTTCATTGGGACTAACAAAGTTTGGGGCACTTTCGAGTTAGAAAGTGCCACGAGTCAAAATTCAGGTCTATGAAGCCTCTGGACACAAATTAGTTAGTGCAATAGCACTAAAGTTATCCGAATAGATAAGAAAAAGTATCTTGAAACCTTACAAGCTCGCTAACTGTACTGTTCCAAACGCTGAGCCTCAAGTTTCCAAGACCTAACATCTGTACGACAGCCGTTTACCTCAATGCCTAGGTTAGCCCAACCTTGCAACGTGGCTTGGAACTCTTCATGTGAGAAGTTTTTAAAGTGCGAAACTTGTTTATAAGCGTGGCGACCAATATAAACTTTAACGAACGATTCTTGCGGAACACTTAAACAAGGAATTGTACGCCCTTCACCCTCGATTAAAATTTGATTCCAATTTCCTGAATGGTTTGAAAACTCAGCGGGTCTTCGCTTACTTACAAAATTTCCGTTTGAGTCAGTGATGTCTTTTACAACCCTAACCTCCTCTTCGTAACCCCATTCTAAGGATTTATGCAAAAACGCACGAGACAACAAATTATACGAATGAGGCTCAAAATGGGATAAAGCTAAATTTTCAGCCAAAATGTCCATATTCACAGGATGGAACGGCTTTGTTGCTGAGTATATTACATCCCCAAAACTCACTGGAATTGAGGATGTATCAGGATCGGTTAAACCCGCTTTTTCACAGTCAATACCAATCACAACCCCCGTATGCGATTGACCATAATGCGCCCACATTAAAGAGTTTAACGGCTGTCTTGTTAACGACAAGACACCAAATTTAGCTGACAAACGTTCTTTAATTGCATTCACAACCAAATTGTCTGTCATACCATGATTATCCAATGCGCAAATTGATGTACCCTCAAAGGGATCATTTAGGTCTAAAACACGGCTGAAACCTAAGGTTGACGACTCAATCATGGAGATTGCAGCCTGAAAGCCTACATATTTGTATAAGATCATTTACTACCTCTGAACTTCAATACAGTTAACGCTTATTAGCCGACTCACAGCTGTTTTCTTCCCTCTATGATGCAATCATTTTTATACCAGTTCAATTAACAATCCAATAAGTAATTGATAATGCGGTATAATACGCTACTTCTCTGCTTAGACGGATACAATACAAATGAAGAATGTTGTGTGGCTAATTACTCTAATCGTTGCTGTTATCTTTGGCTCGTCATTAGCTGCGGTTACAAATTACGGAGACTTAGCAACATGGGTTGCAGCTGCTGGCACTGTTGGAACATTAGTCTTCTTAGCGACGCAGCATATGCAACAAATGAATCACAATCTAGAGCGTTTTGACTTTGAACGTCAGCAATGGCTAACTCAAGCAGAAAATAGTCACTTTGATAATTTTGATAAGCATCTTCAGGAGATAGTAGAAGCTGAAAATTTTGAGATTACTTTTCAGTTCAAAAGAAAGCTACATAAGTCGCTATTTACAGACTATATTTCAAAAGAATTTAAGCCCACTATTGAGCCGCATAACCTACAAACTGGGTTCCCATTATTCGAAGTTGAGCACCATATACATGACTATCAAAAAACAATTATTGAGCACTCTGAAGTAAGCCCTGATATTTTAAACATTGATTATGGTATTAGTTCCGCTTTCAAATCACTGCACGTTACATGCTTTAGGCTGTATGGGGTAGGTGATATATCAAACACTACCGACCCTAGTTTCAAACCCGTAACTCTCAACATACTGCAACCAGTATCCTCTTTGTTCTTAATCGGTCGTGTCTCGTCTCGATTACATGAGTATTGCAAGTTGGAAAAGGTTCCAATTCCAAATCGAACAACTTTCTTCAGCGAAAAGGGGTTCATTGACGCTTTGTTTGACTACGGCTACTCAGATGAAAAGCCGAGCTATATCCATCTAAATACTGGTCCTTTGGATGTACTAACAGTCCTTTATAAGACAAACCAAGTCATAAAGTCTATTGACGTTAAAAACTGCACTTTAAATGAACTGGCTGATAAATGTAGCTACTATCAATTTTTCAATGCTGGGAAATGCTACGTAGGCGACCCCAATAACCAATCGGATGTTAAGAAATATTTACAGCACATAAGTCATTTGTTCAATCAATTAGTCGTGTCTCAAGGACTATCATTAGACCATCTTGAAATCATAAATGGGCATCGTGATTACCTGTCTAATCATTTTTCTATACATGAGATAGATTAGCAGCATGTATGGGGGCAGGTCTTGATTGTTACCATACATTACTTTTTACATATCCAAGCTAGTGAACTTTCTGGAACAACAATTCGTACTGAAGCTCATTTTGGGGCATTTCTGAGGGGCGTTGTTGCCTAAATCAGTTGAACCTTTTCTAATTCCTGCGATCTGATCCTATGTGGTAGTTAAAACGGTGGTAACATGGGTAAGGCTAAAAAGAAAATAACTAACTGGGCTGAATACAATCAGGCTCTGCGCAAGCGTGGCTCTGTTACGTTTTGGATTGATGATTCAGCCGTGGATGCATGGCAATGCAAAACCCATCACGGTAAACGTGGTAGAGGCTTCCAGTATTCTGATACAGCGCTTGAAACAGCTTTGATGATTAAGGGTATCTTCTCCCTACCTCTGCGTGCTCTTCAAGGTTTCATCGACTCTATTTTTGAACTAATAGATGTCCCTTTGAGTTCTCCATATTACACTTGTATAAGCAAGCGTTCGAAGACGGTTCAGGTCAAATATCGTAATAAATCTAGAGGGGCTATTCGCCATATAGCCATTGACTCAACTGGTCTCAAAGTTTTTGGTGAGGGAGAGTGGAAGGTGAAAAAACACGGGGCAGAGAAACGCAGAACATAGCGCAAACTGCACTTAGCTGTTGATGTCGATACCCACGAAACCATTAGTGCAGAAGTCAGTCTTGTTAATGTTGGCGATAGCGAAGTACTACCGACATTACTTAATCCTTTACGCAGAAAGGTTCACGCAGTATCAGGCGATGGCGCATATGATACCAAACATTGCCATGAGACTCTGAAAAAGAAAGGTTGTACCCCGTTGATACCACCTCGAAAGAATGCTGCGCTTTGGGAAGAGAGTCACCCCAGAAATGAAGCGGTAAATGCGCTTAAGAATGGCAAAATAGCGGAGTGGAAAGTACAGTCTGGTTATCACGATCGCTCAATATCCGAGACTGCGATGTCCAGATACAAAGGGCTAACGAGCGGTAAATTGAGTTTGAGATGTTACAACGCTCAAGTGGGTGAAATCATGGAAAATGTCAAAGCTATAAACAAAGTTATAACTATAGGTATGCCTGTTAGAAGCTAACGGTTAGCGATAGACGGCGTAGCTTTGTCTCTAGATTGATTTGATCAACAACGCCGTTAACTTGAATAGTAGCCATAATTTTTAATTCAGAGTTGAGGGACTACCATTCTAACTCAAGCTCACCATGTTGGAGTCATGACCCAATTTCTTAACCTTTTTCTTTAACACCTTCAATGTCGGTAATTGGTCCTGTTTAGATACCCACTGCTGCCAACCAAAGAGTGATTGCTCATAGAAACGTACAAACATCCCCTCTTTTATGCCAACAATACGTTGACTGCTTTCAACCAATGCTAATTTAGTTTCAATATTCACTTATCTTCCCCCCCCCCCTAAAAAAGTGCCAGATGCAACTCTGGCACTTCAAAAACTAAAATTAAAAATTAAAACGTTAAACTCTAAACGCTCAACTTTAAGGATTTGAGACGCAAGATACGTAGCCCGTGAGGCTCGGCTGGTTGCTGAAGACGTAGCCATTGACGAGGTCCACGTCGTAATAGAGAGAACCATCAGGAGTCACCGACCAATAGTAGTAGGTGGTCGGCCAACCGCGCGCGATAAACATCGGGCCGAATGCGTCGTATAGCTCCGTTTTTAACTCGTCTCTTGTTGCTAAACGCCAGTTAGTTCGTCCGCCGAGACTATGGGTGTTGTAGGTAGTACACAGTGCATTTGCGTTATTCCAGTCGAATAGATAAAAAGCACCACCAACTGGGCCGGAATTTCCGTTTTCAGTATGAGTACCGTTTGTAGCACTACCGCCAATGCTGTCTAGATAGGCCGCTGATGGTGAATTGGTAAGCAACTTACCACTACCTCTATCGTAGATATCAATACATGTACCAGCCAAGTTACACACATTCACCTCCACCG
>NZ_JBFRSN010000095.1:0-4796 GCF_041473595.1 Vibrio sp. 10N.222.46.A1 | reverse complement strand
GACGTAATGATTCCTGGTACTGATATGCCAGCTCACTACTTCCTACCTGGCAAAGCGATTGTAAACATCGAAGATGGCGCTGAAGTTGGCATTGGTGACACACTATCTCGTATCCCTCAAAAATCGAGCGGAAACAAAGATATCACCGGTGGTCTACCACGCGTAGCTGACCTATTCGAAGCTCGTAAGCCTAAAGAGCCTGCGATCCTTGCTGAGCACACAGGTACTGTGTCTTTCGGTAAAGAAACGAAAGGTAAGCGTCGTCTAGTAATCACTCGTGAAGGCGGTGACGCTTACGAAGAGATGATTCCTAAGCACCGTCAATTGAACGTGTTCGAAGGTGAGAAGATTGAACGTGGTGATGTAATCGCCGACGGTCCTGAAACTCCACACGATATCCTGCGTCTACGTGGTATCCACGCTGTGACTCAGTACATCGCGAACGAAGTTCAAGAAGTTTACCGCTTACAAGGCGTAAAGATTAACGATAAGCACATCGAGACTATCGTTCGTCAAATGCTACGTAAGTGTACAATCACACATTCTGGTGACTCTCCGTTCCTACCTGGCGAACAAGTTGAGTACCACAATGTTAAGATTGCTAACCGTAAGCTAGAAGCTGAAGGTAAAGAACTAGTGCGTTTCGAACGTGATCTACTAGGTATTACTAAAGCATCTCTTGCAACTGAGTCATTCATCTCAGCTGCATCGTTCCAAGAAACGACTCGCGTACTAACAGAAGCTGCGGTTTCTGGTAAGCGTGATGACCTTCGCGGCCTGAAAGAGAACGTAATTGTTGGTCGTCTGATCCCAGCTGGTACTGGTTTCGCATACCACCAAGAGCGTCAAAAGCAACGTGAAGAAGAGCAAGAAGGTCCTTCAGCTGAGCAAGCTACTGACAATCTAGCAGCACTTCTAAACGCTGGTTTCTCTTCAGAAGAGTAAGCTCTACGAGTAGTCTCTAAGAGATAAGAAAAAAGGCACCTTCGGGTGCCTTTTTTGTATCTGGCGTATTGGTATTTAGCTATGACTTATAAAGTGATAGGTGTGATTATCTAGCTGGTGGGGTTGGATTTATGTCCTGAAGAGTGCTCTTTGAGGCCAGTAAGATAAAGGGTAGAGATGATTAGGCTGATTAGGGCTGTAACCATATGCTTATGGCTAAAGGTCAGGGCGAGCGAGTAAGCTCTGTCTGAAAGGTTCTGGGTAGTTTGGATAACCTTACAGACAAAACAAAAAGCTTGCACAGAGGCAAGCTTATTAAGGATTCAGCTAACTAAGCGCCTGGTGGAATCGCTAAACTGTCTGCAATAAGCTGGATAAGATTATCTTCTACTTCAAAACGTACTTCGAGTAGTTCACCTACTTTTGACATATCTCCTTCGAAGTTAGGCAACTCATCGTCTGCACTTACTTTAACGTACTTATCATTGAACTCTAGAAGCGGCTCGGTTGTAAGTACGATCTTCGCGTAAGTTGTATCAATCTCGTCATTGGTTTTAAAGCCTGTTGCTTGCCATTTTTTCATGACCATATCGTAGATCTTAAAATGACCCTCTGAGATATAATCGACAACATGATCGCAGAATGAGCTTATTTCTTTAGGAGAAGGGAGTTCAACAACGTTTGATTGCCCATTGCTAGCTGGCTGCAAGGCACCTAGCTTACAATACTCAACGATTAGAGACTGTCGAGTTTCGAGCCAATGATCGATGACCTCATTAGAGCCACCCCATTGTTCTTGTATTTGTTTGAATTTATTTAGCATGACCATGTCCTCATGATCTGATCACAACCTTGTGATCAAGTAATTGCCTAAGCAGGGTCCGTTTTATTGGTAGCTACTAAAAGTAATAGTTTGAATTATTCTCTGCTACAACTCTAGTATGAAATCAGATTGCCAGTAAAATGAACGAACTGCAAGCAATGAGGCATAGGGATGTTAAAAAAAAGTGATAACAAAATGACAGAGCAAGCTTATTGGTGCGTCGTTTCAGGTAGTGATATTTGGGTTAATAATGATCAGTTTCCTTATGGCTCAGCTGAAGAGCTAGGGCTGGATGTCGAGCATGCAATCTGCATTGGTCAGCATCAAGGTCGTAAGGTGTATTGGCTCAACGATTGCGATGTGGAGATTGATCTGAGCATGGTCAGCCTAAGAGATTTGCTTCACTGGCCTGAATCAAGTTTTCTGATCGCAAGCAAAGCTATCCAGTATGGGAACATGACACAAAGTATGCGTTTTTGCCCTCAGTGCGGCGGTCGTAATCATCTCAATCATAATCAGGTGGCGATGCAGTGTGGAGACTGCCGAACGCTTCATTACCCTCGTATCTTCCCGTGCATCATTGTCGCTGTACGAAACGACAACAAGATATTACTTGCGCAGCACCCAAGGCATAAAACGGGTATGTACACGGTAATAGCGGGCTTCCTAGAGGTTGGAGAAACCCTAGAGCAGTGTGTGGCGCGCGAAGTCAAAGAAGAAACGGGGATCGATGTGAGTAATATCCGTTACTTTGGTAGCCAGCCATGGGCGTTTCCATCGAGTATGATGATGGGCTTTCTGGCAGATTATGCTGGTGGTACGCTTAAACCCGATTACAGTGAACTGTCGGATGCCCAATGGTTTGATGTAACAAGCCTACCTGATGTTGCTCCAGTCGGAACGATTGCGAGACAATTGATTGAGAATACAGTCGATGACATAAGGAAAGCCGGCGTCGCGGAGCAAGAACTAGAACATTAAATTACCTGTGATAGTATTTGGCCTATGGGTGGTCAAACACTAAAAAAAACCCTCCACAAGTGGAGGGGGTAAGTAAGATGTCGTTATGAGATGCTGAGTAGTGACTACTCAGTTGTTATAATTGTAATTTTCGCTAGCGAACAAATTTTTAACATGCTCCTGTAATTGGGTGCAAATTAAGCATGGATTTAAAAGTTAATAACTTGATCTAGGTTGCAAAGCACACAGCTTTTACCCTTCAATCAGTGTTAGAATACTTGCCATCAAAACTAGACAAGATTGAATTGGAATTTAACGGAATGACCGAATTAAAAAACGATCGCTATTTACGCGCACTTTTAAAACAGCCTGTTGATTACACACCGGTATGGATGATGCGCCAAGCTGGCCGCTATCTTCCAGAGTATAAAGCAACGCGCGCTGAAGCGGGCGATTTCATGTCTTTGTGCAAAAACGCTGAACTAGCATCAGAAGTAACACTTCAACCTTTACGTCGTTTCCCGCTTGATGCGGCAATCTTGTTTTCTGACATCCTAACTATCCCAGATGCGATGGGGTTAGGTTTGTACTTCGAAACAGGTGAAGGCCCTAAGTTTGAACGCCCTATCACATGTAAAGCTGACGTAGAAAAGATTGGCCTACCGGATCCTGAAGGTGAACTTCAATACGTAATGAATGCCGTTCGTCAGATCCGTAAAGACCTGAAAGGCGAAGTGCCACTGATTGGTTTCTCTGGTAGTCCTTGGACATTGGCAACTTACATGGTTGAAGGCAGCAGTTCGAAGGCATTTACTAAAATCAAGAAGATGATGTATGCAGAGCCACAAACGCTGCACTTACTTCTAGATAAGCTGGCTGACACTGTTATTGAATACCTGAACGCGCAAATTAAAGCAGGTGCACAATCGGTAATGGTATTCGACACATGGGGTGGTGTACTTACTCCGCGTGACTACAACCTGTTCTCACTGCAGTACATGCACAAAATTGTCGATGGCCTAATTCGTGAAAACGAAGGTCGCCGTGTACCGGTTACTCTGTTCACTAAGAACGGTGGCATGTGGCTAGAATCTATCGCAGCGACCGGCTGTGATGCAGTTGGCCTAGACTGGACAATCAATATTGCTGATGCAAAAGCACGTATTGGCGATAAAGTGGCTCTACAAGGCAACATGGACCCATCAGTACTTTACGCACAACCTGAGCGTATTCGTGAAGAAGTCGGCACTATCCTTGAAGGTTTTGGTGACGGCGGTACTGGTCACGTATTTAACCTTGGCCATGGTATTCACCTAGATGTGCCACCAGAAAATGCTGGTGTATTTGTGGACGCAGTTCACGACCTATCTAAGCCATACCATAAGTAATTCAGTATGTGTTTTTAGAAAAAGCGCTGTCGAGAAATCGGCAGCGCTTTTTTATTATCTTTCTATCCGCACTCAATATCGACTAAATCATCGTTGATGTGCAGCTAATTAGGCATTTGGATCATGGCAGGCCAAATGCTCTGATACGTGCTTCCTGATATAGGGAATGACTTCACTTTCGAACCATGGGTTTTTCTTGAGCCAGATATTATTACGTGGTGAAGGGTGGGGAAGTGGCAAAAATTCTGGAGCCCAAGCCTGCCAGTTACGTACCGTTTCAGTGAGTGTGCTGGTGGCTTTCTCTTTTAGATAATAGTTTTGCGCATACTGACCAATCAGCAAGGTCATTTGGATGTTGGGCAGTGATTGCAGTACTTTTTTGTGCCATAGCGCAGCGCACTCCTTTCGAGGCGGTAGATCGCCACTTTTTCCCTTTCCTGGATAGCAAAAGCCCATCGGGACAATCGCGACTTTTTGTTCGTCATAAAACGTATCGCTGTCCATCTCTAGCCATTCTCTCAATCGCTCGCCACTGGCGTCGTTCCAAGGGATAGATGATTCATGAACCTTAATACCGGGTGCTTGGCCTATGATTAACAAGCGCGCGTTTGGGTGTGCCTGAATCACTGGGTTTGCACCGTGTGATAAATGAGGTTCACAAGCGGTGCATTGTCGTATCT
>NZ_JBFRSN010000094.1:0-1337 GCF_041473595.1 Vibrio sp. 10N.222.46.A1 | reverse complement strand
CCATTAAGCATCATCTTGCGCGCCATCTCCTTGAGGGCTTCTTGGCGTCCTTCTTGACGTCCTTCTTGGCGGCCACGTTGCTCGCCTTGTTGGCGCAATTGTTCTGCAATAGTCATAAGTGTTTTCTCGTGTTTCGGTACTGATGAGGCCAGTGACGTAATTAACGCCTCTAGGTTGATTTCTGTTCACGCATTCATTTTAAGATTGGCCAATGGGAGAGATATTTAAAGCGAGCTGACTGCCCTATAGAAACTAACCTAAACAAGGGCTCTGTTAGTTTCTATATGAATTCTGGGCCTCTTAATTGAGGGGGGTGTAGTGAGGGTTTTGAAAGAAGCGACTATTTCGCGATCAAGAAATCCTCAATTGATTTTCCAGCATCAAGCTGTTCTTGAATTATGGAAGGGGTGCGACCTTGACCGGTCCAGGTTTTTTCTATGCCGTTCCCGTCTGTGTAACTATATTTAGCAAGGCGAGGCTTACGTTTACCTTTTATTTTATTCTTTGATTGACCTGCTAGAGCTTCTATAAGAGCTTCAATATTAACACCATCGACCTTGATTTGCTTTGCGATTTCAGCGACTTTGGATTCTTGTTCAGCACGAGCTTCGCGCTCTACTTCTTCGCTCTCTTGGCGTTCAAGAAAGACGGTCGTTAACTTATTCAGTGCTTCTTCAAGTTCCTCAAGTGTTAATTCACGAGAGAACGCACGAAGCGAGCGGATATTAAGTAAAGTTTTTATCATTTCGGTCATGTTGAGTCCATTTACATTTAAATTGAGATAATATTACAAATCAATAAGATACACAAAAATTGTCGAAACACGTTTTCTCCAAAAATAGCGTTGTGAATATTCCCTCTTAGGCATATTTTTCTAAATATCAATGAGTTATTGCCTATCTTCATCCGAGAATGATGCTTTTTTAGGGTAAATAGTTCGAGCGTCGCTAAAGCTTATGGATTTAAAGTGGCTGTACTGAATATCTTTGATTAATTTAGTGTTCAAACTTTCATGAGTAAACGCACAGTAAATATGCAAGTTATTGATGGCTATAGAGGATAGAGCACTCTCAAGTTGAGTTTCAGTAACCATGTAGATCAAAGGGGGTATTTCGGAACATCTCATATAACCATCAACCTCGTCATAGCATGTTGATTATTGCATGTGTCTGCATAAAGAAAAGTATGAATAGTCCTAAACTCTTATTGTGTCTCTGCATTGAAAACTGGCGTCCGTAAGGTTTGGGTGAAATTTTCACCTACCACTAGGATGGAAGGCTCCGTGTCACAAGGTGAGTATCGCAGTATATTATACTAGACCTAAATCCGGATTTAGG
>NZ_JBFRSN010000093.1:0-7086 GCF_041473595.1 Vibrio sp. 10N.222.46.A1 | reverse complement strand
TTTCATATCTCATACGCCACAATTTATAAATATAACTATCAATTCATTAATTCTTATCAATTACTGCCTATGAATAAGTTCTTATGATAGGAGGCTCAATAACAAACTTATCTAAAACCACTTAACAACACCTCAATGAAGACAGGATAATGAATTCATGTTCGAGAAATACAAAAATCAAAGTGTTGGCTTCCAACTTAAGTTGGTCATTTTGCTGTGCTTACTTATCGCCTTTGGCTCTATCGCAACGCTCGTGTATCGCAATGCCTCACAAGTATTATTAGACAACACGTTAAGGGAACACCAATCCAAAGTAGAAGCGATGGCCAAAACCATATCTGGCCAATTCGATGCCTACCTGCATACCGCCAAAGTTTTAGAATCCACCTTTCGTAACGGTTACCTAGCAGGTGTTTATGTTGAGAATTACGACGTTGAGTTCAACGGTCATTCCATTCCTAACCTGACTCAATATGGTGAGAGCCTAATCAACGACACTAAACTCGTTGATAGCTTTACTCGCGACACCGGCGCTGTAGCAACCCTATTTGCCCCATTTGGCGATGACTTTATTCGCGTGTCTACTTCTCTTAAAAAACCGTCAGGGGAACGTGTTGTTGCCACAACGTTAGGCAAGGATCATCCTGGCTATAACAAACTCAAAAATGGCGAAGCTTATTACGCGCAAGTGAAGCTCTTCGGCCAACGCTACATTACCTACTACGCGCCTTTAACGAATGCACAAGGCAAAGTTAACGGTGTCTCTTTCATTGGTCTACCCGTAGAAGAGGCGACACAAAACCTGTTCGAGTCATTGCGTTCTGTCTCATGGGGCGATACTGGCTATACCATCATCGTTGACAATGAAGAAGAGCATCAAGGCCAGTACTTACTGCACCCTACTAATGCTGGAGGTGATAAATCTATTGTGGATGTTGCCGACTACGACGGTAACAAACCTTTCTATCAGCTCTTTGAGCAGCCATCCGGCTTGATTCTCTACCCTTTTGAGTATCAAGGAACAGTGGGCGAAAAATACCTCGTCTATACCGAAGTCCCGGGGTGGAATTGGAAACTACTTGGCGGCACATTTATTAATGAAGTCACTAAAGGCAGTGACGAACTGCTGAAACTTATCGCGATAATCGCGACCTTGATTGCCGCCGCTACCATCGTCGTGTTAACGCTCGTATTGAACCGTACGTTGACGCCGTTAACGACTTTAAACGAATACATGATGCGCTTAGGAAAAGGCGAAGTCAGCTTACATATTCCAAACAACGGCAAACAGACTAAGAATGAAATCAGCAACCTAAATACCGGCGTTGCGAATATGGCTGCTCAATTGAATACACTCGTTGGAGAAATTCGTACGACCAGTGATCAAGTACAAAACAGCTCTAGCAGTGTGTCACAGGATGCTAGCCACAATCTGAGCCAATCTGACCGCCAGCAAGCACAGGTTGAGCAAGTCGTTACCGCTATTGAAGAGATGGCTACCTCGGCAGAATCTGTAGCGCAGCAAGTGAATAGCATTGCTGAAAATGTTCGCCTAGCCAATGAAGACAGCCAGAAAGGTTTAGAAGTCGTTGAAGGTGTGTGTATTGATGTTGCCCAGCTAAATGATCAATTAGACAAATCAGCATCGGCCATCGAGCAAGTGAGTTCTGATAGCGAAAGCATTCAAACCGTCACCAAAATGATTGATGACATCGCAGAACAAACCAACTTACTTGCGTTGAACGCTGCAATAGAAGCAGCGCGAGCGGGTGATCAGGGGCGTGGTTTTGCCGTGGTCGCTGACGAAGTAAGAACATTGGCTCATCGTACACAAACGTCAGTACAAGACGTAGTGAGCATCATCGAGAAGTTAAAATCTTCAACTAACAATGCCGTGAACCTGATGACACAAAGCCAATCAAATGCCAACCAAGTACTTGATAAAGCGCAAGAAGCAGGCACAGCCCTAGAGTCGATTGCCTCTCAAGTTGAATCTATTGCTTCTCAAGCTGAAACCATTGCTGCGACATCAGAAGAGCAAGCTCAGGTTTCTCAAGAAATAGCAGCGAACGCGCATGCGATCAGCGATTTGAACCAGCAAAGCCGTGAAACCAGCGCTAAGACCTCTCACAGTGCTGATGAACTTCAAAAACAAGCTGAGTCGTTAAAGAACCAAGTTAACTTCTTTAGCTAAAAGCCGAGTTCACTGTTTCTATCAGTGACTTGCTCATAACCAATAGAGCCAACCATACGTTGGCTCTATCTCTTCACTGACAGCCTCTGTATCTTCACTAATTGCCGTAAACCAAGACAGCTGCGTTTATTCTAGCGCCCCACAATGCTTCCTGTTAAAATTTTGGACTTGAAATTTCTACCTCGAGTTCGCAATGACTTACCAATGCCCTTTGTGTCACCAACCTTTATCTCAAAACGATCGTACGTTTAAGTGTGAAAAGAACCATCAGTTCGACCTAGCGAAAGAAGGCTATGTCAATTTGATGCCAGCACACCACAAACGCTCAAAAGATCCAGGTGACAACAAAGAAATGATGCAGGCTCGTCGCCGCTTCCTTGAAGGCAACCACTACGATCCAATGCGTCAAGCCGTTGTTGGTTTATGCGCTAGCTATCTGCCAGCAACCGCCCCTAGCCTATTAGATATCGGTTGTGGTGAAGGTTATTACACCAATGAAATTGCGGTAAACCTTCAAGAAAAGAATGGTGCGACTTTTGGCCTAGACATTTCTAAGATTGCTATCAAATACGCAGCTAAACGCTACCCTGCTGTCGACTTCTCAGTCGCTTCGAGCCATCGCCTGCCCTTTGCGGAAAACAGCTTAGACGGCATTCTACGCATTTATGCGCCTTGCAAGGCTGAAGAACTGCAGCGCACCATCAAAGACAATGGCGTGGTGATCACCGTGACCCCTGCTAGCCGACACCTGTATCAGCTGCGTGATGCAATTTATGATGGTGTTCGCTTGCACGACGAAGATCCAGAAATGATTGAAGGTTTTACTCTTGAGCACCAAGAGCAACTAAACTATATGATGGAACTATCGGGGTCAGACGCATTCGACCTGCTACAGATGACGCCGTTTGCTTGGAAAGCGAGTGAAGAGTTTAAACAACAACTCATTGATGCTGAGCAATTCAACTGTGAAGCGGACTTTATGCTGCGAGTGTACCGCAAACAAATTTAATTGATATTGATTATCGTTTGCATTGAAATATCATCTTGCCTCCTTTAGTATGCGTGTTCTTCAAGGAGGCATTTCATGCAACGTATTATTCTTATCGGATTAGCTACCCTGCTCACAGCTTGTGCTAATCAACCTTCAAATAGCACTTCTCAACAAGTGGCTAACACGCAAACGGAAAACGTTTCCACATTCTATGACTACCAGTTTGCTTCTCCACAAGGCGAAACGCTTTCTCTCGATGCATTACCTAAACAGCTGATTGACGCTGATGTGGTTCTTATTGGCGAATGGCACACTCACTCGGCAATCCATCGCTTCCAAACCGATTTCTTAAAAGCACGTCGCAACGCCACATCAAACATCGCGCTTTCAATGGAACAATTCACTCGAGAACATCAAGACACATTAAACCAATATCTCAATGATGAAATTGGCGAACAAATTCTTATGCCTCAAGCGGCTGCTTGGCCAAACTACGAAAGTGATTATCGTGCACTGGTTGAGTTCGCTAAAACCAACAACGTCGATATCATTGCGGCAAACGCACCAAAACCCTTTGTACAGTGTATCGGCCGTAAAGGATTATCCTATCTAGATCAGCTAACGACGGAACAACGTCAATGGATTGCTTCAGAAGTGGATACTGGCGATAGCCCTTATAAAGAAAAGTTCATGGCTTCGATGCATCACGGAACACCAGAGCAAACAGAAAAACAGTTTGCGGCTCAAGTCACATGGGACGAAACCATGGCAGAGTCGATTGTTGATTACCTCGCATCAAACCCAGATCAGCAAGTGATTCATGTTGCTGGCAAGTTCCATACAGAAGATGGTTTAGGCACAGCTGCATCGATTCTGCGTCGCAATCCCGATCTAAAAATTGCGATTATCAGCCCAGTTAAGGAAATCGCTTCAGATAGCAGTGACTACCAGCTCAAAGTGCTTTCTCCACCCGCTCGCTTTGTTAAAAAAGAGAACAGAATGAAGGCATACAAACACCTATCTAAGCGCGGCGCTAGCCTAGAGTGCGACTAAACCATTCTTATCCATTCTTATCCATTCTTATAAGAGAACGAAACGATGGGCTAATTCTAGATAACTAGCCCATCGACAGAGCTTCATTGGCTCCTATCATCCACTCTAACTCTATATAACATTCAAATTCCTTATCGGCACAAGATTTGCTTAATAACTAGACGGTTTGACCAAGCAGACGAAAAAACAATGTGCGAATAAAAAAACATCACCACGGTGATTAAATGCACAAGTTTTTCACACCTCTGCCGATACTATATTTAAGGATAGGTAAGGAGAGCGATATGACACCAGTAGGAACGAGTAATACTCAGCTGTATTCACCTGCGAAAATGAACGCACAGAATAAAAGCACCGAGGCTGAAAAGCCTGCTCCACTCAAGGTGGAACAAAATACCGTTAAGCTTTCCGATGAAGGAAAAGCGCTATTATCTGCTCTTAAACAAATCGATAAAGAATCCAAAAAATTCGAAGCGGAAAATGCAACCGTTACAGATAAAGTTGAATCGTTCGCTCACGGCGCATTAGGCATGGACCACCCAGACAAGGTTGAAGAAGAGGATGATGGCTCATATTCAGCGGGGCAATTCTTGTCCGCGGCACTTACCGTAGGTGGCATCCTTATCGCTTTAGTCTAACTTTTTGCTTTAACCTAATTTCGCTTTAGCCTAACTTTACAGCTCTGCTTCTCTATTCTTTCATTACCTACCTTTTATTGAATAGAAGCAATTTGTCGTCACGACAACAGACCTGATTTGGTCTAAAAAACGAGTTCATTCCATAATTCCGCTCTCATTTTAATGGAATAATACTCGTGAAAAACACTTTTGAGCTTATTGATAAGCCTACCTTCTTTGGTGCTATTGCACTCCTACTCACGATAGTTTTCCCGCTCATTTTGTTCCCAGCACAGGGCGCAGACTGGATTGCGGTTGCGAAAACATTCATGACGGATCAACTTGGATTTCTATATCTTGCTCTAGGCCTAGCTGCTTGTGCCTTCATGGTTTACGTTGTGTTCAGTGATATGGGACAAATTAAACTGGGTGAAGCTGATGAAGAACCTGAGTTCAAAACTGCATCATGGGCAGCAATGCTTTTCTGTGGTGGTATCGGCGCAAGTATCTTGTACTGGGGCTGTATTGAGTGGGCTTACTACTACCAATCACCGCCTTTCCAACTAGAACCCGGAAGTGAAGAAGCGGTTCGTTGGGCGGCAACTTATGGTTTGTTTCACTGGGGACCAATCGCTTGGTCTATCTACTTGATCCCAGCGATTCCTATCGCTTACTTCTTTTATGTGCGTAAACAGCCTGTTCTAAAGATCTCTAGTGCGTTAATGCCTGTTCTTGGTGAACACCGCAGTAAAGGCGTACCTGGAAAAATCGTCGATATCCTATTCATTTTCGGTCTACTGGGTGGCGCCGCGACAACACTAGGTTTAGCAGCACCTCTCATCACTGAAGGCTTAAATCACCTATTCGGTCTACCTAAAAACAACCTTACGCAAGCAATGGTGCTTTTAGTTTGTACGGCAATTTTTGCTTACTCTTCTTATGCTGGCTTGGAAAAAGGCATCAAGATCCTGAGTAACATCAATTTCTGGGGTGCAATGGGTTTACTGACTTTCGTTCTGATCGCCGGTCCAACAATCTTCATGCTAGAAACAGGTTTAGACTCTATTGGTCGTCTACTGTCTAACTTCTTCGTGATGGCAACGTGGGCTGAACCATTTGGTGGTTACGGTACCTTTGAGAACACGCACTTCCCACAAGACTGGACCATTTTCTACTGGGCGTGGTGGCTAGTATTTGCACCAAGTATGGGCCTGTTTGTTGCGCGAATCTCTCGCGGAAGAACCATCAAACAAATGGTGTCAGGTTCAATTTTCTTTGGCTCTCTAGGTTGTTTCTTGTTCTTCATGATCCTAGGTAACTATGGCCTATCACTACAACTTTCTGGTGAACTGGATGTAGTAGCGATTTTGAATGCAGAAGGCGCTACCAAAGCTATCTTCTCGATGCTTGCGCAACTGCCAATGAGTACACTAGTTATCGCGGTATTTACGCTGCTGTGTATTATTTTCACTGCAACGACATTTGACTCAATCTCATACATCCTAGCGTCTGTTGTGCAAAACAACGTGACCGAAGAGCCAATGCGTTGGAACCGTATGTTCTGGGCATTCACACTGTCGTTCTTGCCAACGATTCTGATGTTCTTGGGTGGTCTAAGTACGCTACAAACGGCAGCAATAGTTGGTGGCTTACCGCTACTGGTGATCTCTGTGATGCTGATGATTTCAGCGGTTCGTGCAACTAGCCTCGACCTACGCCATCAAGACGCGTACATCGAGCCAACGATCAATATCGAAGAACTACCAGATATGGACCCTTGGTCTGCAGAAGGTATGGCACTGGCTCAATTTGAGAAAGAAAGAGATGCAGCACAAGAAGCTGCAGAACTTGAGCGTATTGCTTACACAGAACTTGCCGCAGTGAAGAAAGAAATTCGCGCTTATGTGCTAGAACAAGATTCACAAATGGAAACTCACGAGTTACCAGAGAACCTACAACAAGCACTTGAGCAGGCCGAGAGTAATCTTAGTGCCGCACAAGCGAAAAAAATCGAGTTATCTGAGCAAGCTCAGAATGCTCGTATCACGTTCAACCAGGTGGTTGCAGACTTACCGCTTGCTTGACATTAGCCATGACACAGTCCATTGATTTGGACCCTCCTAAATACGACAAAGGCTCACAGAAATGTGAGCCTTTTTTTATGCTTTTCAAAAAATTGGAGTTATTGCTCAATTTCACATTGATGAAATAAATATGAAACGACTTTGACA
>NZ_JBFRSN010000092.1:0-697 GCF_041473595.1 Vibrio sp. 10N.222.46.A1 | reverse complement strand
ATAAAGGGATACGACCCAATTAGACAAACAATTACGAAAATATAATAGAGGATGTTTTAAATGTTTATTTCTCAAGCTCACGCAGCAGCAGAAGGTGCACCAGCAGGCGGCGGTTTCGAAATGCTTATCATGCTAGGTATGTTCGCTGTGATCTTCTACTTCATGATCTACCGTCCACAAGCTAAGCGTGTTAAAGAGCACAAGAGCCTTATGTCTTCTATGGGCAAAGGCGATGAAGTTCTTACAAGCGGCGGCCTAATCGGCAAGATCACTAAGATTGCTGAAGACAGCGACTACGTTGCTATCGAACTGAACGCAAACAACGAAGTCGTTATCAAGAAAGACTTCGTTACAGCAGTGCTACCAAAAGGTACTCTGAAATCACTATAAACAGCTAGAGGATCCTCGCTGTGCTAAACCGTTATCCGTTATGGAAGTATTTGATGGTGATGTTTGCCATCGCTATCGCTGCGTTGTACGCACTTCCAAATATATACGGTGAAGATCCGGCAGTTCAAGTTACAGGGGCGCGTGGCGCCTCTGTAGATCTGTCTACGCTGGATGCTGTCACCAATGCTCTTGAAGCAGAAAACCTTTCTACTAAATCCGTTGCTCTCGAAAACGGTTCCATTCTTGTTCGATTTAACGATACAGATACGCAAATCAGTGCCCGTGATATCATCACAGAAGCACTAGG
>NZ_JBFRSN010000091.1:0-4030 GCF_041473595.1 Vibrio sp. 10N.222.46.A1 | reverse complement strand
AACTTAGATATTGTCAAATATTCCGCACTAAACGTAAAAGCAGATCAAACTAGCCAACCCGTTCTAAATGAAACTCCGACAACCACAAACAAAATTGAAATAATGGTCACTGGCACAATGTGCAGCGCCATATCAACCAAGTTGTCCTTCGATAGTTTTGGAACCACACGAAAGCGTGCGTCTAGGGCTAGCAATACCGTCAGAGACAGCAACGTCAATTTAGCGGCAATGCCATGAGCCAGTGGAATAGACATATCAAACCATAAGTTAACGTCCGGCAATATGTGATAAGCGAGCATCAACCCAGTCACCACTTGAACTACCAAAGCAGGTATTCCCACCTTTTCGTACCCTTGCTCAAATTCCAATAACATTTCTGGAGAACGGTGTTTCAAGACTTTAGGAAGGATAACGACGCTGAGAATAATGTGCCCTCCCGTCCAAATGGTGGCAGCCAATACATGCAAAACCAATAATACGCCAAACATAAACTTCCCTTACACAATGTTACGTGGTGCAAAGGAGAACCCTTCAAACTCACGCTTATATTTTGATTCGCCAATTTTCTTTATTTTGGCGACGCCCATTTTGTAGTTGTAGTTACCACTGATTTGGTCAACTACCCTTGTTGTTAAAGCATTCGCTGGGTTCTTCATGTCCATCATATTGCAATACAACACACCTTTTTTCGTGGCTGAGGTGACAATCGCAACGGCTTTAATCTCCGCGTAATCCAGTTGAATGTGACCATTTTTCATTAGGTTACTAAACTGAAAATCGTCTGACTCGATACCCAGAATCGTATCTTTAAAATTGGCCACCCGCTCCGAGTACACCAGTACTTCATCTCCGGCTTCTATGCCCCGTTTGTCCGCATCTTCCGGGTGTACTTCAATCCAGTTTTCAGGCCAACGATGAGTGATGTAAGGCCTGCGTTCGGTATCATCAAACCCTGACTGCCAAATCTCGTTAATACGACCATTCGAAAACCATAACTCGTCCTGTTTTGGGGTAAGCCAACGATGAAAATCACTAAACAGATCCCAAGGATGTTTTTGAAGATTGACCTTCCCCGTCTGACTATTAAATTGAGTGAGCTGTTTACGCATAATATTGGCGCCTTGAGGGCCATCTTGCAGCCCTTTATCGACCAGATCATCCCAACTCATTTCAGTGTCATGTAGGCGCTTAGTGCCAATCAGCTTTTTGGTGTCATAGTTATAAAAAACAGGCCCTTGGATCCCTTCGGTACCAAATTCAGCGAGCTTTTGATGAAGAGTTTTTCCTTCAGCATGTGCTGCGACTTTAATCATATTGAAATCTTTACGGCTACCACGGCTAAATCGTGATGACTCTTCAGCTACATCATTTGAGTTTTGCCAATCAAACCCATCGTACCCCATTCGCGAAGCCATTTGAGCAACAATCCACCAGTCTGGCTTAGCCTGACCCGGCGCATCAGCGAACTTTTGGTAAAGGCGTAGACGACGCTCACCATTAGCGCGCATGAAATCCTCTTCCCCCCAAGTCGCGGCCGGAAAGATGATATCAGCGAATTGTTTACCAATAGGATCACGTAAATAAATATCTTGATTGATGACGACCATTCCACCGGAATCTGCACGCTTTTTGAGTGTATCTATAATGTGCTGTTTATCACGTCGCATCGCTTGGTGAGGATTACGTGTTGTTAAGTCGGTGAATTTCTCTTTCAACCCATAACTACTACACATAGCTTGAATCCATGTTGTACCAATGACATGGGCCATACGGGTATGCCCGGAATAGAGATATCTATCGGTGTCTATTGAGCGCCTGCGCCTACCTGCGACTTTTTCAGGTGACTTATTCCTTGGTAGTTTCCCACCGGCTAGTCCACCACGTTGATGCCCACCAAATCGACCAATCACACGCCCTTCTCGGCCACCAGTACCGATTATCGTTGCAAGGGAGGCGATGGCGTTGGTATTCCCGGTATTATTCGACCAATAAAAGCCCTTCTCTATACCAATTGAGGCTTTAACTCGTTGACCGTTGACTGGCATTGCCAACATCTCAGCGGCTTTGTGGATCTTCTCCACATCAATACCCGCGATCGATGCGGCATACTCAGGTGCGTACTCTTTCTGCTCCAAATTCCATTGCTTATAATCATCAAAGCCATTCGTTTGGAATTTGCCCCAAGTGGTTCTCCATTGCCATGGCGTATTACGAGTACCCTGACCAAAACCTGAGCTCGATTCCCATTTATTATTGACCCAGTTTTCAATCCACTCATTGTCTTGCCAGCCTTGCTCTAAGATCACTCGAGCAATTGCACCAATCACAAGATTATCGCTACCGGGATTAATATCGAGGTGCAATCCACCTTGAGCTTTAAGCCACGCTATTCCAGCGGTTTCACGAGGGTTCAAAATCACGGTTTTCATCCCACGATGCACCGCCGGCATAATAAACTGCGTAAAGATGATGGTTTTTGTCTCATACGGATCTGTTCCGCAGATCATCAAAGTATCTGCCGCGCCCCAATCATCATAACTTGGAGCAAAATTATCAAAACCCGCATCTCGAAATCCTGGGGTTGCGGTGACATCTGACGGCGTATCATGAAACGAAAAATTCGCGGTATTGACATGACGCAATGCATACTTTGTTATCGCGTAGGTGTTTTCAATATACTGATAAGAATAGGTTTTCACGCAGTAACTGTTTGAACCGTGCATATCAATCACATGACGGCCGACTTGGGCTGCTATATCCAATGCGAAATCCCACTCAACTGGTTGCAACTGTCCATTAATTCGAACAAGCGGTTGCTTCAATCGATCTTTGGTTGGTGTTTCTGGGTTATAGAGCTTTCTTGCGAGCAGTCCACCACGAACCGAAGAATCACCGCCTTTATTGACGACTTGTATGTCTTTATCCGCTACCACCACCACATGGTGTGGTTTGCCATTATGCGAAATAATATTGTGTTGCTGTGGCGAAACCCAAGCTTGCAAAGCATGAACCGGGAAATCGACACCAAATGCATTTTCACTTGCAGCAGGGCCACCGGAAGGGCTACTCACAGGCCAACGATAGACTTTGTAACCACACGCAACAATACAATAGTCACACGCTGTTGTGATGACTTCCGCACTAGCAGGTGGCAGTAATGTACTGGTCGGTTGCAGATACTGGCTGTTTAAAGCTGATTGATCGTTTACAGCCAATTTATCGTTAAAAGAAAATTGAGTCATCTAGCTAACCTCCACATCGATCAGATTTTCCATTCGACCAAAGATCAATCCCATAACCCCGACCGCATAGATATCATCACCTTCTAGCTCCAGCAGTACTTGAGGTAAGCTCTCAAAGGCTTGACCCGATACCATAATGCCATGGCGACGTAAATCAAATGTAGACAGGTGGAATGGACACTGCCCGACAATGCGATGCTCCCCTGTTGCTTTATAAGCACCGGTTAAAGGCCCACCTTGATGAGTACACGTCATCGAGTACGCCACAATATCGCGCTGTAACCCTATCCCACCGCCACATTCGATGTCGGATTTAACCAGCATCGCAATCGAGTTTTTTCCTTCATCTGGATATTGAAAGTGAACCGGAATGTGGTTACTGAGTTGACTTAACTTTGCGATTTTCTTACGCGGGTAACCAACAATACGACCTTCAACCTGAGTTTCAGAATCCGTTCCTGCAAATAAGGTAAGAGGAACCATAGAGACGGCAGTCGCCGCGCCGGAATAGAGTAAAAAATCACGTCGTGACATCATGCATTTGTTGTGTCGTTTACTCGAATTTTGCTCTGAGTTGGCGATCATTTTTCTGCTCCAGCAAGTTCGTCTTTAGTAAATAACGGTTGGTATTCTGGAATTGTCGGCTCTTCAATAAAAATCTGTTCACCTGAAAATGCTTCGATAAAGCTCAGTAAGTTCTTTTTATCTTGCTCCGTTAAACCGAGAGGTTGAATTAAAGCAGATTTTGTCTGAGGGTAACCAGTAGTACGTCCGTCATCCGCCACACC
>NZ_JBFRSN010000090.1:3010-3375 GCF_041473595.1 Vibrio sp. 10N.222.46.A1 | reverse complement strand
GCTGTCTACCACGCCTTCAAGTGGTTGACCCGGAAAGGCATCCAGTTCGACTTCTACGGTTTGGCCTTTATGAATACCGCTTAATTGAGTTTCTTTGAAGTTAGCTTCAATCCACACTTGGTTGTTTGGTACCAAACTCATCAATGGCGCGCCTGCTTGAATCAGCAAGCCTTCACGGACGCTACGTTTACCAATCACGCCATCCGCTGGCGCGTAGACCTTGGTGTAATCAAGGTTAAGTTGTGCTTGATCTCTTTGTGCTTGAGCTTCAGTCACGGATGCGTTTGCTTGTTCGATTTCACTCGCAATCACGATTAGTTGATCATTACTTGCGACAAGGTTTGCTTTTGCTTCTTCAAGTTCTG
>NZ_JBFRSN010000090.1:0-2295 GCF_041473595.1 Vibrio sp. 10N.222.46.A1 | reverse complement strand
TGCTTCTTCAAGTTCTGCTTGGGTGACTTTTTGTTGTGCGACCATGCTGTCGACTTCATCTTGCGAAGCATAGTTACGCTTTAATAAGCTACGAGAACGCACGACTTGTTGGATTGCACGCTCGTATTCAGCTTGTGCGGAATCAACACGGCTCTCAGCTTGATTTATTTGGCTACGTTGTAACGTTTGTTGAGCGATAAGGTTGTGTACGCTTGATTGAACGACGCTTAAATGCGCATTCGCCTGAGCAAGTGCAGATTGGTAATCACGATCATCAATTTGAACCAACAAGTCACCTTGTTTAACCGATTGGTTATCACTCACGTAAGACTTAACAATATAACCCGACACCTTCGGGCTTATATTAGTGATGTCGCCTTGTAGGTAGGCATTGTCGGTTGACTCGAAGTACTGGCCATAGCCATACCAATATCCAGCGCCAGCTAAGCCTAATGACAGCATGATCGCAGTAGCAATAAGCGGGGCTTTTTTACGTTTTTTTGTGCTTACTGATTGCGAAGCGTTGTTGTTCTCTGTCATTTTTTATTTCTCATTTTGTTTTTATTTAGATGTAACGAATTGTAAATGAATTCGATTGATTGATAAGATAGGAAAAAAGGGAAACACTGTTGCATGAATCTTACTAATAGGGCTTTGGGAGAAGTACGATGGACTTAAATGCTGTGACTGTTTTTACACAAGTTGTTGATTGTGGGAGTTTCACGCACGCAGCTGAAGCATTGAACATGACCAAGTCGACCGTCAGCCGAAAGCTAGACGAGCTGGAACAGCACCTAGGTGTGAGGTTGATCACTCGTTCGACACGAAGTTTAGTTTTAACGCCAGAGGGTGAGCGCTTTTATCAGTCGAGCATGCAGATGCAAGAGATCATGAACCAAGCTGAGTTAGAGGTTTCTGCCAATCAGGATTTGATCCGAGGGCAGTTGAATGTTGTGTTGCCTGTCGAATTGGGGCATCAAGTATTAGCCACATACATCCACAGTTTCCTAAAAGAGCACCCAAACGTGACTTTGAACTTAGAACTGTCGAATCGAGAAGTCGACATCATTGCGGAGGGGATCGATCTTTACGCACAAATTGGTGAGCTAGTGGACTCGAGCTTGGTTTCTCGTTACCTCACAACATCGAAGCGTGTATTGGTAGCCAGCCCTGAGTATTTAGAACAGTTCGGTGAAATCTCTTCACCCGATGACCTTAAGCCTCCATTTAGGATGATTGAGGTCGTGAACAAGGCGGCACGTCTACCTAAGTGGCATTTGCAATTAGAAGGCGGTGAGTCGATTTTGATCGATCTACCGTGTCAGTTGCGGGTGAATACCATCACGGCATGTCTAACAGCGTGTGTGGATGGGCTCGGCTTGGCGGTGCTTCCTGAATTCATTTGTCGGGAACACTTCAAGACAGGTAAGCTGATTCGCTTGTTACCTGAATATGAGATGCCAGAAGTTTCAGTAAGCCTAGTGTATGCAGACAGACAGTTGATGCCGAAACGTAAGAAGGTCTTTATCGACTATCTACTGACTGCTTTTCAAAATAGGAAGCACAAGTAACGGGCTGAACATTAGCGGTTAAATAAGTGCTTAAGCTTCCTATTATTCGTTTTTGTCTAAACCGTATCGAAGCTAACTATGATTGGGCTGCCAGTCGACGACTTGCCCATTCGCCAATATAGCTTTGACCGATAGGGCAGCAATATCGATACCGTTGTAACGAAATGCCTTGTTAGAGAAGTTGGCAATGATCTTACTCCCGTCACTGAACTCGGTTTGTTGAACTTCGCCGCTTTTGTCTAACCAGTCGAAATCGACTAACTGTTTATCCCATAACTGTTCGTGCATCGGTTCAAAGCCATCTTGATAGTGTTTGAGTGCTTTGATCCTTGGACTTGAACTTGATAAAGCTTCATCTCTGGTCAAGTGAACCATCGGTGGTGTGTTGTACAACATGGCGGTTAAGTCTCTTTCTGCTTGTACATTAGTGAACTTAAGGCTGTCTGAGTGCCAATGGTGCGTATTGATTACTTCATCATGGAAAACGGCTTGGTAAAGCGGAATTCGATATTGAGGCGAAAACAGCAATGACTTGTAGGGTTCTTTGACCTTAGCTGACTTGAAGAAAAAGTCAGGTTTATGGTCTGGATACCAACGACCCAAGTAATAAGGTGATTGTAGGTCTTCTTTCATCTCTTTGTCTGACCAACCAAAGCCGACCGTTTCTAAGCCGTGTGCAAAAGCGATGCCTTTTGTCGTCAGGCTATTACCATCTTCAGAACCA
>NZ_JBFRSN010000089.1:0-2720 GCF_041473595.1 Vibrio sp. 10N.222.46.A1 | reverse complement strand
TTGTACAACTATAGCTTTCTTGTGCAACTGCATGGCTGTCATTAATTCCTGACAGCCACAGTGCCTATTGGACTCACGCCAAAACACTCTAAAACCAAGTTGGATATTTTTGACGAAATTATTGTTAAAACTACGATTTTAAAAACCATTCAGCGCATTTCACGCACTTCAGACATGGTCTTACCACCTTTAAAACCCTTCAAAAATCAACCGCCCATGCCTAACTTTATCGGTAATGTGACACAGACGGTTAAAGTGCCATGTAAATCGCATCAAAGATGGAATTCGTACGATTATTCCCTAAGATTATAAATAGAGGTGGTTTTTGACGAATTTGTAATAGTTTGACAAAGTTATCCGATGGCTGTTGAAACACAGTGGATGAATTGGCAAATCACACTTCACTGACTTTGCACGTTTATCTATTCACACTTCACCCATCCCTCCTTCTGCTCAAATGGTTCAAATACACGGAAAGGATCACCATCGAGCAATTTAGATAATCAATTTACCTTGGTTACCTTAGTTGTATTATTAAAGAGAAAGGAAACTCAATATGAAATACAAGTTAAGCTCCGTATTTTTGTTAGTAGCAGCAGCCAGCGGTAATGCTAACGCTGGAGAATGTGGCAGCGTAACAATCGCAGATATGAACTGGAACTCTGCAACACTGATCGCCAATATCGACCAATTCATCCTAGAACATGGTTATGGGTGTGATGCCGAACTTATCCCTGGCGACACTATGCCAACAGGCACATCCATGATTGAAAAAGGCCAGCCTGATGTTGCACCTGAACTTTGGAGCAACAGCTTAAAAGACGCATTGGACAAGGGTGTCCAAGAAAAACGTCTTCGCTATGCAGGTAAAGCACTTGTGAATGGCGGTGAAGAAGGCTTTTGGGTTCCAGCTTACTTAGTTAAACAATACCCAGAGATGGCAACCATCGAAGGTGTACGTAAAAACGCTAGCTTATTTAAGCACCCTGAAGACCCAGATACATCAGCATTTTACAGTTGCCCAGCAGGCTGGAACTGTCAGATCAGTGCCGGAAACTTGTTTAACGCTCTTGAGCTGGAAGACAGTGGTTTCACGATTGTTGATCCAGGCTCGAGTGCCGGCTTATCTGGCTCTATCGCAAAAGCTTATGAGCGCGAAGAAGCTTGGTTTGGTTACTACTGGGCGCCAACTGCCGTTCTAGGCAAATACGACATGGTTAAAGTTGACTTTGGTAGTGGTGTTAATGAACAAGAGTTCTTAACTTGTACCACCAAAGAAGACTGTGATTCACCTAAAGCGACCATGTACCCGCCTTCACCCGTTCACACTATCACCACTGAGAGTTTTGCGTCACGTGCACCTGAAGCTTATGACTACTTCACTAAACGTGGTTTCACAAACGACAAAATGAACTCGCTGCTTGCTTGGATGGAAGACAACCAAGCCGATGGTGAAGAAGCAAGTCTGCATTTCTTGAGTGAATTCCCAGAAGTATGGCACCCATGGGTTTCTGAAGAAGTGGCTAAGAAAGTTGAAGCCGAACTGTAAAAGCTTGGTTTAACAACAAGTAATTACGCTTCAACAATAGAACAGAAATAACGTCGCTATACTTGATGTTATTCATGATTCGGAGCCCTTTTCATAGGCGATTACCTCATCGCATGAACAAGTGGCTCCGAACTATAAGGATATAAAATGGCTGACACCAATTGGTTATCAACCTTTCCAGAGATGGAACGCGCTGATTTACGAACCATAAAAAAGACGCTAGATGGCGCATACCGTGAATTCTCTCGTGAATACGGTGAAATGATTGAATCTCTATTTGACCCTCTTCTTTCATTCCTGGTTTGGTTTGAAAAACTTCTTATCTCAACCCCTTGGATTATAGTCCTCGCTGTTTGTACAAGCCTTGTCTACGCCGCGAGTCGCTCTTGGAAACTGGCTTTAGGTTGTGTCGCTTCCCTGCTCCTTATTGGTTACTTTGGTATGTGGGAAGACACCATGCGGACGCTTAGTATCATCACTGTGTGTACCTTGGTTTCGATATTCTTAGGCATTCCGATTGGCATTGCGATGGCTCGTTCGAATCGAGCGCAATCTATCGTTACGCCGATGCTTGATATCATGCAAACCATGCCGGCATTCGTTTACTTGATCCCAGTGGTAATGCTACTCGGCATCGGTAAGATTCCAGGGCTAATCGCCGTGGTTATCTACGCGATTCCACCTGTGATTCGTTTAACCAACCTAGGCATACGCTTAGTCGACAAAGAAGTATTGGAAGCGGCTACCGCTTTTGGTGCGAGCAAAAAGCAACGCTTATGGGGTGTTCAACTACCGTTAGCAATGCCAACGATCATGGCGGGTATCAACCAAACCATCATGATGGCACTGTCTATGGTTGTTATCGCATCAATGATTGGTGTTAAAGGCCTAGGACAACCAGTTCTTAAATCCATCACCAACCAATATTTCACATTGGGCTTGATGAACGGTTTTGCCATTGTTGCCCTCGCAATTCTTTTTGACCGCGCTTCACAGGCATACGCAAGAAGAACCAATGCGCATTTAGGAGGACTCAAGCATGACTAAACCATTGATTGAGATTAGTGGCCTATACAAAGTGTTTGGACCGAAACCGATGTCTGTTATGAACCGAGTTCAGAACGGCGAACACAAAGACCAGATTCTTGCTGACACGGGTCATACCGTTGGT
>NZ_JBFRSN010000088.1:0-942 GCF_041473595.1 Vibrio sp. 10N.222.46.A1 | reverse complement strand
AAGACGTTGAGTTCAAAGTATTCTCTGGCCCAGCTAACGACGAAAAAGGTCGTGTAGCGGTTATCCGTGTTCCAGGTGGTGCTAAGCTAACTCGTAAGCAAATTGACGGTTACGCTGAACACGTAAACATCTACGGCGCGAAAGGCCTAGCTTGGATGAAGGTTAACGACCGTGCTGCAGGCATGGAAGGTATTCAATCTCCAGTGGCTAAATTCCTAAGCGAAGACGTAATCAACGGTATTCTAGATCGCACTCAAGCTGAATCTGGCGATATCATTCTGTTTGGCGCAGACAAAGCGGGCATCGTTGCTGAAGCAATGGGCGCACTTCGTCTTAAACTAGGTACTGATCTAGAGCTAACAGACACATCTGCATGGGCTCCACTGTGGGTTGTTGACTTCCCAATGTTCGAAGAAGACGGCGAAGGTAACCTACACGCAATGCACCACCCATTCACATCGCCACTAGGTGTGAACGCGGAAGAGCTAAAAGCGAACCCAGCAGCAGCAAACTCTGATGCATACGACATGGTAATCAACGGCTACGAAGTAGGCGGTGGTTCGGTACGTATTCATAGCGCAGAAATGCAAACGGCTGTATTCGGTATCCTAGGTATTGAAGCTAAAGAGCAACAAGAGAAGTTCGGCTTCCTACTTGAAGCACTTAAGTACGGTACGCCACCACACGCAGGTCTAGCATTCGGTCTTGACCGTCTAGCAATGCTACTTTGTGGTACAGAGAATATCCGTGATGTTATCGCATTCCCGAAAACAACAGCAGCAGCATGTCTACTAACAGATGCGCCAAGCCTAGCAAACCCAGCATCACTGGAAGAGCTAGCAATCGCTGTTAAATTGGCAGAGAAGAAAGAGCAAGCGTAAGCCTGTTATCTTTCTCGTTGATGAAGAGATCCTAGTTGATAGAGAGCTCTTAATTAATTAG
>NZ_JBFRSN010000087.1:0-3441 GCF_041473595.1 Vibrio sp. 10N.222.46.A1 | reverse complement strand
ATCCATAACAGTGACTTATGATGTGTACATTGAAATTCAACAAGCAAATATAGAAACTTTCTATCTAGCATGATTCACATTAAAATCATCAGGTTATGTACATAGAAACAGTATCTAACACCATGCAAATCTAGCGTTCTTCCAGAGCAAATTAGCCCCTATAAATCCAATGCTTGACCCTATACGGTAAGGTGTTTATATTGTCGCCCGCCCAACGGGGCACATCCTAAAATGCACACCGGCCATCCTGCCATCATTCGTGTATTTATATTGATGTTGTGAACTTCCATGCTAACGAAACTTCGTCCTTTTACTCGTGAATCGGGTGCGCTTATGCATCTTTCGGTTCCTATTATTTTGACTCAAATAGCGACCCAAGCGATGGGATTTGTCGATACGACAATGGCTGGCCAAGTAAGCCCTGCCGATCTCGCCGCTATTGCACTGGGTACTAGCCTTTGGATTCCTGTGTTGCTGCTACTTCGTGGCGTGATTATGGCGCTAACGCCTGTAGTCGCTTACCACCGCGGCGCACGTGACTTTCAAAGTATCTCTGTTGAGTTCTTCCAAATGGTTTGGTTGGCATTAATTGCTAGCGTCTTGCTCATCGCTTACTTAGTGAGTGCGAAACCGATCTTAGAGTGGATTGGGGTTGCCTCTGAGATCATTCCAATTGGTAGCGACTATGCGTTTGCCCTAGCCTTCGGTGTGCCGGGTATTGCCCTGTTTTACACCTTGAATGGCTTTTGTGAGGGTATGAACAACACCAAAGTACCGATGATCATTTCGGTGGTTGGTTTGTTGGTGAATATTCCGGTCAACTACGTGCTTATCTACGGCAAGTTTGGCTTCCCTGAAATGGGGGCTGTGGGCTGTGGCTGGGCGACTAGCTTAGTGTATTGGCTAATGTCGGGAATGCTGTATTCCTACATTAAAGGTCATCACCACTACAAAACCATCATCAACTTTTCAGATGCAAAGCCAAAAGCAAAAGAGATGCTTCACCTTCTAAGATTAGGTTTACCTATCGGCATGAACATCGCGGTGTGCGGCAGTATCTTTGCGGTTATCGCGTTGATGATTGGTCGTATTGGTGCAGAGAACGTGGCAGCCGCGCAAATTGCACTTAACATTTCGAGCCTGACTTACGTGATTCCGATGAGTATTTCGTTTGGTATTACGATTCGTGTTGGTCACGCTTTGGGTGAGAAAGACGAACTAGGCGCAATTGAGCGCAGTAAAGTCGGTATCTTAGTTGCAGCGTTAATTTCCTTGCTTTCGGTTGCGATGTTCCTGTTGTTCCCAGAGTGGATCATCAGGCTTTACACTACCGATCCTGCGATAAGCGCAACGGCAGCGGTATTGTTGACCTTTACTGCTATGTATCAATTCAGTGATGCTCTGCAAACCTCTGCTAACGGCGCATTACGTGGCTATAAAGATACTAAGATCCCGATGATGTTAGCCATCGCTTCATACTGGGGCTTAGCATTACCACTGGGCATGGTGCTCGGGCTAACAGACCACATTGTTCCAGCAATGGGTGAAGAAGGATTTTGGATTGGTATTCTTACGGGTTTAAGTATCTCTGCTACGCTGATGTTAGTTCGCTTGCGATTCGTGATTAAGAAGCGCGATTTACTGCCTTCAATTAACGCAGCAATTCGCTAATACTGCTTTAGTAAGCGAATACCGCACCGGAAAGTAAATACAAAAAAGCGCGTTACTGCCACTAGGCAGCAACGCGCTTTTTCTATTTAAATTGAGCTGTATTTATCTGTTTATCGCCAAATATGAGCCAGCAGCAATCATTATTCCACCAGCACTTTGATTTAATCTTCTATGCGCGCGTGGCGTTTTTAGCAAACCTGCCATTCTACCCGCGCCTACAGCGATAAGCATTAAACCGGACATTAGAGCAACAGATGCTAAACCAGAAACCAAGACAATATCTTGTGAGCGCAGAACTGTCAGATCAATGAAAGTCGGCAAGAACGAAATATAAAACAGAATCACTTTAGGGTTTGAAGCTGAAATCAAAAAGCCTTGCGCGAAACTCGCGAGTTCGGATTTCTGGCTCTGTTTGGCAGCGAGTTCAGCTGAGCCTTGCACTTCAGGTAAGCTCTTAAACATCTTATAGCCTAAGTAAATCAAATAAGCTGCACCAACGTAGCGAATCACCTCAAACGCAATCGACCAATTCTCGGCAATGGTCGCTAGGCCGAAGCAGGCGAGCGTAAGATAAATAAGGTCACTGCAAATCATACCTAACGAAAGCGTGATGCACTTGCGCCATCCATGAACCATACCACGAGCCAAAATCGCAAATACGCCAGGTCCCGGAGTAATACCAAATATAAACATGGCAATAAAGAATGTAACTGCGCCTTCTAGTGACATCTGCCGTCCCTCAAATATCATTCAACATTATAAGTTTTGAACGTATCACGGAGCTCCGATTCGGGTAAAGAACGTTTTTAACTAAAAACGATTCACACAACTCATGTTTTGAATAAGTGTCACACGTAATTTCCCCACTACGCCTAAGCCTAGCCTAGCCTTAACCCCAGACATAAACTTCAACTTAAACCAATCACCAAATTGTTTTTCGTTAAGACACAAAAAAGGCGAACCTAGAGGCCCGCCTTCGAAACAATGATCGAAAATCAACGTAACAAGATTAATTCAATATTGGTGACAACAACTCAGGGTTTACGACTATATTTCTCACACCGTGGGCGTGATCTTCGTTAAAGTCATTGCCTTCACACCAGCTACCTACTGTCGCGATATTTACTTTCGCGACTTGTGGACGAACGCTCCATGTTACTTGGAAGGGCGAACCTTGTTCATTATAACCAGGGCCTGTTGTAGAACCTGCGTATTGAATCGCTGAGCCAGTATCTTGTGGAATGTTGGTTGCTTGGTGCAAACCATCCACTTTAGAGTGTTTCGCCAATGCTTCGAAATCGAGTGCTTTGTCGTCATTCACTAATACGTAAACTTGGGTTTCTACACGCAGTTGCGGGTTGGTAATTGCATCGTTAAAACAAGCGCCCAGTGTTTCACCCGGTTCAACTTGTGCTGTCGAGTACACATAATGCACTTCGATGGTGTCACCTGAATGCAAAGAGCCATGAGCGCTCGGACAAACCTTGCCCTCAAATGGTTTCAGCTCAGCTGAACTCAACTTGCCTGTGTATTTAAATCCACTCTGGAATCCCTTACCATCACCGTTGCCAGCGTATTGAGTAAACTCACCGCCTTTATGCTCAGCGTTCTTATGGAAGTGAATATTACATAAGTTCATTGCTGTTGAATCAGGGGCATCCGAAAACAGTCTGGTATTTGTTCCTTCTAATGAACCCAAATCTCGTGGGGCTTGCGGGCCAAAACCTTGCCCTTGGGTGTTTTCAGAAAGCTTAGCTCTTTGTTCTGCGA
>NZ_JBFRSN010000086.1:0-3215 GCF_041473595.1 Vibrio sp. 10N.222.46.A1 | reverse complement strand
GTATTGTGGCATGAGTATTCAAGTAAAGAGCATCAACAAATCATACGGTAATACCCAAGTTCTTCATGACATCAGCTTTGACTGTGAAAGTGGCGAAACCTTGGTATTGCTTGGCCCAAGCGGCGCGGGCAAGAGTTCATTACTGCGTGTATTGAACCTGTTAGAAATCGCGGACAACGGCGAATTAGACATTGCGAACGAGCAATTCGATTTTTCAAGCCAGATCCAAGAAAAGCAGGGGCTTAAACTTCGTCGTAAAGTTGGCATGGTGTTCCAACAATACAACTTGTGGCCACATATGACGGTGATGGAAAACTTAATTGAAGCTCCCACCAAAGTGGCGGGTTTAGATAAGCAAGAAGCCATCAAGCAAGCTCAAGAAGTACTAAAGACACTTCAACTTGCCGACAAAGCAGACGCTTGGCCACTTCAACTGTCTGGTGGTCAACAACAGCGTGTTGCGATTGCACGTGCGCTGATGATGAAACCGGATGTGTTGTTGTTTGATGAACCAACAGCGGCGCTTGATCCTGAGATCACCAACCAAGTTGTGAGCATTATTAAAGAGTTGAGTGGAACGGGCATTACTCAAGTGGTTGTGACACATGAAGTTGATTTCGCGAAGAAGATTGCTAGCCACGTTCTGTATCTAGAAAAAGGGTACATCGTTGAACACGGCACCAGCGATTCATTCGTTAACCCGCAGACACCCGAGTTTGCCGAGTATTTGACTCATTAAATCTGAGTTAACGCATAAGATTCACGTAACTCACTAGATTTAGCTAAACACAACATCGATTAAAACAATCAAATTATAAAAATGGCCACAGGTCAAAATCACACAGATTCGGAGTAACAAAATGAAAAAGATTCTACTAGCTTCACTTATCGGCCTTTCTTCTGCAGGCATGGCTGTTAATGCATCGGCACAAGACGAAATCAAATTCGCAATGGAAGCAACTTACGCACCATTCGAATACATGGACGAGAACAACCAAATCCAAGGTTTTGACGTAGACCTAGCAAACGCACTTTGTGAAGAGATGAAAGCGACTTGTACTTTTCACAACCAAGCGTTCGATAGCTTAATCCCAGCGCTTAAATTCAAACGTTACGATGCCGCTATTTCGGCAATGGACATCACTGAAGCGCGTCTTAAACAAGTAAACTTCTCTAACGCTTACTACGACAACTCTGCAGCATTCATCTCTATTGAAGGCAAAGTAGCAGACCAAGCAGCACTAGAAGGTAAGCGTGTTGGCGTTCAAAACGGTTCAACTCACCAGAGCTTCCTACTTGAGCAAATGGCTGGCGTAACAGCGGTACCTTACTCAAGCTACCAAGATGCATTCATCGACATGAAAAACGGTCGTATCGATTCAGTATTTGGTGACACAGCGGTAGTAGCTGAATGGTTCAAAAAGCAAGACAACCTAACGTATGTAGGCGACCAAGTAACAAACCAAGAGTACTTCGGTAACGGCTTTGGTATCGCAGTAAACAAGAGTAACCAAGAACTTGTAGACCAGCTTAACGTTGCACTTGCAGCAGTGAAAGCGAACGGCGAATACGACAAGATCTTTAACAAGTACTTCGGTAAGTAATTTATGGAATTAACGGGTTACTCTTTAGGGCTCGTCGAAGCAAGCTGGATGACAGTTCAGCTTGCGTTCGTAAGCCTATTGGTTGGATTGGTTCTAGCAGTGTTGTTTGCAAGTGGTGAGATGTCTCGTCGTATTGCAATCAAATGGCCAACGACTGCATTTGTGACGATTGTTCGTGGTTTACCAGAAATTCTGGTCGTACTGTTTATCTACTTTGGTTCGACACAAGTTCTGTTCATGATCACAGGCGACTTCATAGAAGTGAGCCCGTTCTTATCTGGTGTTGTTGCACTGTCACTTATTTTTGCTTCTTACGCTTCGCAAACTATTCGTGGTGCGTTGAAAGCAGTAAGCAAAGGCCAGAGAGAAGCAGCAAGTGCGCTTGGTATTTCGCAATCTCATGCTTTCTTCAGAGTCGTATTGCCACAAGCTGTAAGACACGCGCTACCAGGGTTAACCAACCAATGGTTAGTGTTATTGAAAGACACAGCACTGGTTTCATTGATTGGCGTAACCGATCTATTGAAACAAGCGCAATTAACATCAGCAGCTACGCACGAAGCATTCACTTGGTACGCGACAGCAGCAGCTATCTATTTGGTCATCACTTTAATCACACAAAGATTGGTAAAAGTGATTGATGGTAAGTTCTCTATTCAAGGTTTGGGTAACAAAGGTGCAATGGCATGAATCAACAATACCTCTCCCAAATGCTTGAAGGCTTAGTGACCAGTCTTCAACTCACAGGTGCTTCATTGCTTGTTGGTTGTATCTTGTCATTGCTGATGACGGTAACACTAACCCTAAGAATACCTGCGATTCACTGGTTAACACGTGGCATCATTACTCTGTTTACCGGCACACCATTGTTGGTTCAGATCTTCTTGGTGTATTACGGCCCGGGTCAATTCGATTGGATTCGTGAAAGCTTCCTATGGGCATGGCTTAGCCAACCTTGGTTCTGTGCAATGTTAGCACTCGCACTGAACACCGCGGCATACAGCACGCTACTGTTCAGAGGTGCATTCAACGCGATTCCAGCAGGGCAGTGGGAAGCATGTCGCGCATTAGGCATGGACAAAATCGCAACGCTTAAAGTGTTACTGCCATACGCACTACGTCGCGCCGTTCCAGCTTACTCGAACGAAGTGATTCTAGTCTTCAAAGGCACGTCACTGGCAAGCACCATCACCATCATGGATTTGATGGGGTACGCTCAGCGTATCAACGGCCAAACCTACGACACGCTCACAGTGTTCGGCATTGCTGGCGCATTCTACCTAGCAGTGAACGGCGTATTAACGCTGATCTTCCGTCAGGTAGAGAAGAAAGCCCTCGCATTCGAAGCGGCATAAGCTAGCAATTCACAAGCGTAACTAACGTATAAAGCCTGCCATTTATTTTCGTATAAATGGCAGGCTTTTTTTGTGTTTGGGCATGTGCAGGGCACTGTGATTACACACAGTATGGGCGGGTTTTCGCTAAAATCATACTATATAGAAATATTCTGCATTTTGTCATTCAATGAGTTTATCTATGTTTTAAGTCACTGAAATACTGTGATTAATCGTGGTAGAGTCCCGTACATATGAAACTAGATAGAAAAATTCT
>NZ_JBFRSN010000085.1:0-2549 GCF_041473595.1 Vibrio sp. 10N.222.46.A1 | reverse complement strand
ATAGAAAAATTCTATATTTAAATGCAGAATTTTTCTGTCTAAGAGCTGTTGAACTAAGCCGCTTCGCGGAGGGCTTTCCTCTCACTTACCTGATAGACCAAACTTATGATGTATCCATAGATTAAGGAATACATCATGACCTTATTAAGACAACAACTTATCGATGAAATGGCGGTTCGCCGTTTTTCTCCGAAAACCCATGCAAGCTATTTACGTTGGGTTAAAGAGCTATCTACTACTTACGATCTGTCCCCCGATTTACTCACTGATCAACAGATTAGTGCGTATTTACGTACGCTCACCACAGAGCGGAGCTTAAGTAGTAGTACTTGTGCTCAAGCTTTGAATGCCATCTTGTTCTTTTATCGTGCCGTTTTGAATAGAGAATTTGAAGAGCGACTGGTTCCCCCGATTGAACGCGCCAGTAAAATACCGGAGCTGCTTAATCGCGAGGAAGTAAGAAGTATCATTAGTCATTGTCGAAGTCTTAAATATCAGACCGCACTTGAAATGTGTTATGGATGTGGCCTACGTGTCAGTGAGGTCGTAGGCTTGTACGTGAAAGACATTGATGGTACGGCGAAACGACTGCACATTCATTGTGGTAAAGGTAAAAAAGATCGCTTTGTTCCACTGGGTGATAGCCAACTGAATCATCTTCGAAATTACTGGTGTCATTATCATCCCACCGTAGTGTTGTTTCCCAGCCTAGAGCCCGAAAAGCCATTGGGTATTAGCTCTCTGCAGAAATGCTTCAAAGCAGCAAAAGTAGAGGCAAACGTCAGAAAATTAGGAGGAATACACGCCTTGAGGCACGCTTATGCGACTCATCAGCTTGAATCGGGCATGCCTTTGAATGTTCTTCAGCGTTACCTCGGACATTCGAATATCAAAACGACATTGAGGTACACCCATTGGATAGGTCATCACAACGAAAGCTCGGACGGAAGTAAGTTCGACTTAGTTGCTCAACTATGGGAGGAGAGCGAATGAACGCATTATCTCCTTACCAAGCCGTATTAACACAAGGCTTAGAAGAGCTTGATAAAAGTAAAGTCACACCGAGACAGTGGCAAGTGCTTAACCATTTAAGAGACTGCCGAACAGAGCGTATGGGCAGCTACGACTGGCGTTGTCAGCAATGTGGTCATGAAACGCGTTGGTACTGCTCTTGTCGAGACCGTCATTGCCCCAATTGCCAAGAGCAGATGAGACAGCAATGGCTAACAAAGCGAAGCCAAGATATTTTACCTGTGGCCTACCATCATATGGTTTTTACCTTACCTCACGAGTTCAATGCTCTGGTTAAAGCGCATCCTAAGGTGGTTTATCAATGCTTGTTTCATTCAGTGTGGGCAACATTATGCGCGTTTGCTAATGAGCGGCATCACCTTGTCGGTCAACTTGGAGCATTAATGGTTCTTCACACTTGGGGAAGAAATCTGAGTCAACATACTCATATTCATTGCCTACTACCGAGTGGGGTGCTTACAAAAGATCGGCAATGGCAACCGACAAGAAAAGAGAGTTACCTGCTTCCGGTTAAAGCCTTATCCGTTCGCTTTAAGAAAGAGATGTTATGTCGAGTAAGCGAGTTGATAGCAACGCACAGTAATTTATTAGAGGAAGCCGCTAGTAAGAGGTGGGTTGTGTACAGTAAACCTGTACTCCACGAGCCTACAGCGGTAGTGGGTTATCTATCTCGGTATTGCAATCGTATCGGGTTAAATCCCAACCAATTAAGTTATAACGTGGATGGCCGTATCACGATGAGTTACAAAGACTATCGAACCAATGGGACGCAAAGAATGTGTTGTAATGCGGGCGAGTTACTTCGACGCTTACTTTTACATGTGTTGCCTAAAGGGCTAATGCGAATACGCTACTATGGCTTTTTAGCTAATGCTGTACGGGTAAAAGCGATAGCGGAAATTAGGCAAAGCTTACGAAAGCGACCCGTAGAGAAATCGGAAGTGCTGAAAGAGAAACCTTGTTGTCCGAACTGCCATAGCAACAGCATGGTACTCGTGTGCATCAATATTAGACCTAGGATAGTCGTTTCAGAGCACCGACTGACCTAGTTGTCTGATTGTAATGAATAAAATTATCGTTGTGTTATGGCGAGAGAGGGGCATTGTTCGCTTTTAAAAAGATTATGCAACGGGTATAGTCGCAGTAGATAAATTGGTGGCTAGAAGTGGAAAATGGACGGCTGATGGGGTACCAATCTTAATGATAAGAGTGGAACGTAAGTCAGTCCTAAAAAGCAAACTCCATAGATAGAAGCGGCCAAGTCCAACAGGTATTTATCCATTGTGCTACGACAACGGATAAATACTTAAGCGTTAGAATTTTTTGGAGGCTTCACCACGTGGATGAGAAATTAAAAGATATATTTTTAAACATTAATGATTGGCTAAAATACGCGGAAGCGAAATCTGCGACTTTGGTTGCAGGTAATGGAGCCTTGATTTTTGGGTTGGCAGGAGTTTTAAAAAGTTATGAACTGCCAAATTTGCTTGAATATTATGGTTATTTTTCAATAATAC
>NZ_JBFRSN010000084.1:0-1710 GCF_041473595.1 Vibrio sp. 10N.222.46.A1 | reverse complement strand
ACAGTCAGTCCAAAACAGTCAAATTGGGCGATAAAGAGCAGTTATTGTCACTCAGTGCCGGTAAACCCTTTGAGCTGGCCATGAGCCAAGGTCGCATCGATACCGCTTACATGACCGATATGGTACGTCCACAAAATGACATCTTGCACAATGCACAGCAAAACACCATTGATAAACAGCCGCTCAGCGCCCTAGACAAACTCCAGCAGCAAACCCCTGACACCCAGGGCAACAGCCAGCATGTCATTTCTACGCTGGATGAAAACGACAAAGACCGACGCAGAGCGCAGCTCACCGCCACAGAGAAGCTGCCTTATGTGGTCGCCAAAGACTATTTAGAGCGCACCCCCGAAACGCGAGACAACACACTGATTATCGCGTACACCAACCAGGAGCGAGACACCATCACCGAACACATCCGTGTCGGTTTAATGAAAAAGAGTGAGTTAGGCAAAGAGAACGTCATCGCAACGAGGCTACGCTCAATCGGCGCGACGGGGGAAGAGCTCACCACCATGATGCCGTATCAAAAAGGCTTGATACTGAGCACCAAGCCCGGTGAGTACGCGGCAATCACTCACGTGGATTCTGAGCATGGCGTAGTAACACTTCAAGACGCAAGTACAGGTAAGACAAGGCCGTTCTTACCGCGTAACCGTGATCACCGTTTCACCACCCTGTTCTCTACGTCAGAAAAGCCACTTTCAACCGGCGATAAAATCATCACCCGTTTTACCGATAAAGAGCGCGGCATTAAAGCCAACGTGGAGTACCGCATCACGCAAGCGAATACAGACAGTGTTATCGCTCAATCTAAGACAGGACAAACACTCAGCCTTAACCCTAATGCGCTTAAAGACGGGCACTGGGACTACGCCTACAGTCGAACCGCAGACATGGCGCAAGGATCCACCTATCAACACGTCATTAGCGCGATACAAAGCAAAGGCGCACTGACCAACTTAAGACGCGCCGGTATCGATGTGACTCGTGCCAGTCAGCACATTCGGCTCTATACCGACAACACAAAACAATTGGTCAAAAGCTGGCTCTCTAAAGAGAGCCATAAAGCCAGTGCAATAAAAACCCTTAACCAAATCCCACCCAAAGACACCACATACTTTAACCGTAATGCTCTGCCTCATGAGGACGTCCGATTCCAAAATAAAAGCGGTGACTTTGACTACAACACATTTAGGGAGCACATCAATACGCAACTACCCAAATACACCGAAAGTCTCGCCGTTCAGTTATTAGGCAAGCCTAACCAATCTAAATCAGACCGTGATTACTTAACCTTTGGCATAGGTCCTTCCGCGATTAAAGTGACCCTAACTGGAGAACATCGTGGGTATTTTAAAGACTACACCACAGGCGAAAAAGGCGCATTGATTAACCTTATAATGAGTCATAAGGAAATGGGCTATAAAGCAGCGATGAATGAAGCGAACAAGATGCTAAACGAACCGGACAAATATCAATTGGAGGAAAACAGTAAGCACGAAAAATTACTCAACACCACACCTAGGCATATTGCGCAGTTTGAAGAACGGGCTAAAGATTATATCAATCAAAGCTTACCGATGGATAACACACTGGCCCAAACGTACTTAAACAAGCTCGGTGTCAATAACATTGAAAATAACCAGGTTAAGTTCCACCCGGCGGTCTATTCATCCGAAGACAAATCCTTTCACCCTGCAATGCTAA
>NZ_JBFRSN010000083.1:0-3269 GCF_041473595.1 Vibrio sp. 10N.222.46.A1 | reverse complement strand
GCTTCAGCTAGGCTCAAGTGATAAGCCAACACTAAGGGGTGGAATGGAGTTATATATTCCCGATATTCTTCGTTTTCTTGGTATTGTGCATACCCGATATTAACGAGAAGTTTTTCTGCTTTGGTTAACATTACATCATAACCAATTTCAGCTATCGCTTGGTTGTATGCATCAACCAATTGAGAGACAACCTTTCTAAACTCGTCACCCCAACTAGATAAACTCGGTAGTGTTTTATTGATTGTGCAGTATTCAAATAACTTTAGGTATGACAGGTAAACTTCAGGGTAGTTTGCTTCAATCGCTTTTAGCTCTACGCTGTTTTGTGGGTCAACATGTTGATTTAATAACTGCTTATCTAAAAAGTCTGCTTCACGTTGTAACAGTGTTAAACGTCGCCCTTTAGGTGCAACTTCTTTATTGTCTAGTAGCACTTTGTTTTTGTTACGGTTAAAGCATGCAAAATAGTCGTCGTTAAATAAATGTACGAAACGGTCTGTATCTAACATGAGCGGCAACGAGAGTGAATCAGACGCTACAGCCCCTTCGACATTAAAGACTAAGCTACCAACCGGACTAGTCACTTCAAAGACCACATCATTTGACTCATTAGCTAATAATTCAAAGTCGATCTCTTTGATTTCTTGATTGTCGAATAATTGCCCAGACTGCTCTAGTTTAGCTTTATTGCCCTGCTCTGCAATTACAAAGCTGTTATCTTCTGTTTGTAGCGTTATACGTTTTTTATTTGGTTCAATTAGGAAGATATTTTCAAACGAAGGTAAGTAAAAACTATCTGCTGTTAAGACCAAAACACGAAATTTATAACACTCTGCTGTTTTATCTCTTTTTAAGACCAAACTAAAATACGTTGGCTCACCTGTAAATGCCCCCGTAACAGTAACCTTACTACGTTTTCCACCACTATTATTAGGCTGCTGGATCTCAATGCTTGGATCTTTGTTATGCTGTAGAGTAAGTTGATTTTTCTCGACTTTACCACCTAAAAAGGTAAGTGACAGATCAAAGCTCTGCAGGCCCTGTTGCAACGGCAATATGATATGTTGTTCACGTTTCCCTGCTTTACTATCTGATTTACTTTTCTTAGCTAGCCTATCTATTTGCTGAGAATCAATCGACTCGAGCTCAAGGACATTGCTTACGTTATTTTTTTTCTCATTTAAACAATCAGCAAAAGTAAGCTTTGTTTTCCAACTTTCCAAATTTTCATCGTTAAAATGTTTAGCAACAAACTTTTCACTAAAATCATTCTCCGCAAACTTCTCTTCAAGCTCTGTTGAAAAACGTTCAGTTACTGTATTGATACGATCAAATAGCTTTTTATTTTCTTCTAAACGGTTGTTAATCTGCTCTGGTTTACCACTCCAATTCAATATTTCAGGGTCATCTAACAAACCAAGCTCATGAAACTTCAAATCCCCATCTAAGATCGCTGTGTAAAGCTCCTCAAAGCCAAACATGGTTGCACCATCATCCACTATTTGTGAAAAACGGTGATCTAGCAAACATTCAGAAACTTTGCGGTCTTTTGCGTTGGGATCGATTAGACTTTTTAAAGCATCTTTGATTTTTTCTGGGTGCCAAACACTATTGTCTTGAGCGATATCTTCAGCAGAGTTGATTAGTGTGTCTAGCATGCTGTTATGAATAACTAACAATGCACAACCTTTAAAATCACCTTGCTGTCCAGCCACTTCATCACGTAAATGTGAGATAAAGTTCTCAGAATAACCAATGTCATTTTCACTGTGTAGTACAGGTAAAAGCTTGGTATGACCACACTTCAATGCTCTGATGGTAGTGTTTTTGACCGTTAATTGATCATCACATTTTCGGATAAACGCATTGTATAAACGCTGGCTATTCTTGTTATCCGGCGATTGGAACTGATAACGGTAACCATGCTGCAGTTTTGTCTCGTTTAACTTTAAAAACTGCTCAGTTAAAAAGTTCTCAAATTGTTTTTCTAACATAGACTGCATCTCCACTATCGCTCATACGTTCAACATTACCAATACGTTCAAAGAATTTAATTAAGGCTTGTTGGCTCTGTTTATCGAAAAATACACCTCTTGATTCAAAGGCTTTGATTAACTCGTGGAAACGAAGTTTATCTTGCTCACCAATGGCTAAGTTGGTTAATAACAATAGATAGTCCTGATTAAATACTAATACGCGACCAGCACGGCCACGGGATTGTGCAAAATGGCTACAAAACTCAGATTCTGTTGCTTTGACGTAAAGCTTATTAATCTCATGACGCGTTTCTTTTGAACCAAACTGCATTCTGCTCAACTGAAGTAAATCTGCTAGCACATCATGTGGGTTTTCACTGTCACTCAAGTCGAGGTGTAAATCTCGACTCTCTTTAAATGCCTGTGCATAGTTTTTCAGTAAAGTAGCGGAGCTAGGAGTTTGCTGGAGATTTTCAGCTAAGGCCCATAATGGCTGAATGGTGTTCACTGCATTATCAATCTTTTTAGATTGCAGGCTTTCATTCATTGAGAGGTACGGAAAGATATTCCACAACGACTTTGACAATTGTTTAAAGCCATAGTCTTTTATCAGATAACGCTCATCACTGGCTTTTTCGCTGTCTAATATGTAATAACATAGTTGCGCTACCGGCTCCCCCTTCTGCCACCTTTTTAAATTAAGCGCTAGCTGCGCCGTATAAAGATGTGCGTAAAGGTGTAAAAACTCTTTGAAGATTGATAATAGGTATTTTGGTCTTTTGCCTAGAAAACGAAGATCTTGCTGTAGTTGCTTTGCTATAAATGGTAGATATGGCGCTTCACTCGGTTCAGAAAAAGTCAAAACTCCATCTTTCTCTTTATTGCTTGGCTTCATTAACTTCAATAGTTCTGAGTACAGCTGCTCCTCTAAGAAGTTAAATTGATTGTTTGGTTTTTCATTAAAGAAGAAGTTTTGCAATAAATTAGAAAACATTCCACCTAAGCTTGCATCCCTTGCACTGCCTTTCTGCTTAATAGTCTTAAACAATAAAAACTCAGGCGATATTTTAAAAAGCTGGTCATTTTCAAAGTACATTTTTTCTAGGATGGGCCAGAAATCACTTTCATCTAACTTTGTTTTAAAACTACGCTCGCAGCTCAACTTAAATGTTGTGAGCGCTATTTCTGATTCAGTTGTTTCACCCTCTTTAATCGCTAACTTTTCATCATCAGTTAATTTTTCTAGGTGCAATTCTTTTCGATATGATGTTTTAACCACATAACCTAATACAC
>NZ_JBFRSN010000082.1:0-8253 GCF_041473595.1 Vibrio sp. 10N.222.46.A1 | reverse complement strand
TCCATATGTCGGACTACAAAACCGATATTTTGTTCTAACAAGACTTGCTGAGAGACGCCAATTGAGCGCAACATCTCAGTTCGAGCGCGTTCGAAAAACTTAAGATAGTTTGAATGGTATACAACACCACCTGCATCGGTGTCTTCGTAATACACTGTCACTGGCCACGTAAATGGCTTAGATAATCCCCGCAATTTGATACCACAATTCAAAACGATAAAGATCTCACTATAACCTAACTCCTTATCATTAATAGTATATCGCTGTGAATTTTTTGATTTAAGAGACGAAAAAAAAGGCCATCTGTATAAGATGACCTCTTTTTGGCTAAAAACCCAACAAGTATAAAGGTTCACGTCGTTATGAACCTAAATCCTTTGCCTTTTATAAAAGGCGCAGCACCGTTAGGTAGAGCAAAATTGTGAGTGAAACGTATGGGCTGAACAGTAGTTGCCACATCCAAGCTCTCGGCTTAAATCCGATACCGTAAACCATGCTTGAACATGCTGCCCAAATGAACATTGGCCCGATGATCGCGTTAAAGCCACCGATGCTTGTCGCATACGCTTCAGGTTCCCACATCACTAAACCTACATGCATGAACCCCAATACTAGAGATAAAGCTCTTAACAGAGTCTTATCCATTGGTTGATGCAGTTTAGCGATTTGCTCTGCGAGATTACTCACTGTCTTTATCCATCATTTCTGAATGCTCTAACCATAGAGCATTGATGATGCCGAATGCACATGCTAGAAGTACACCCAAAATCCATGCGAAATACCACATAAAATTTCTCCTAAGTTATTTAACTTCTAGCTTAGTAAGCTGAAACGTCGTTATCTTCGATGTGTTTCTTATCTAGACGACCGAACATTTTGTAGTATGTCCACGTTGTGTAGCCAAGAATCACAGGAACCATTACCGCCGCAACTCCAGTCATAAGACCAAGCGTTAGCTCACTTGCTGTTGAATCCCACATAGTCAAACTATGGTTAGGGTTCAGGCTTGATGGCATTACGAATGGGAACATTGCAAAACCAGCCGTTAGAATAACACCAGCGTTAGATAGGCTTGAGAACAAGAATGCGAAACCACCACGCTCAAAGCGAGATGCAATCACAGCAAGTAGTGGCATTACTACACCAAGAATCGGCGCAGCCCACATTGCTGGATACGTTTCGAAGTTTGTCATCCAAGCACCAACTTGAAGTGATACTTCTTTATTTAGTGGGTTTGAATCAGCAAACGTGTCTATCGTGCTTGTAATTACATAGCCTTCGATAGATTGAACCCAGAAACCACCGATAACGAACAGAGCAATAGCAATTAGGCCAGTGATCTGAGCAACGTTACGTGCGCGGCTGTGCAGTTCTTCTGTTGTCTTCATTTGAAGCCATGTTGCACCTTGCATCACGAACAACATCAGAGCCAACACGCCACATAGCAATGCAAACGGGTTTAGCAGAGCGAAGAACGTACCATGATACTTAGACATCATCAGGTAGTTCAGTTCGAATGGAACACCTTGCAGTAAGTTACCAAATGCTACACCAAAGATGATTGGCGGAACTGTGCCACTAAAGCAAAGTGCGTAGTCCCATGCCTTACGCCATTTTGGCTCTTCAATCTTTGAACGGTAATCAAGAGCAAGTGGACGTAGCCAAAGTGCTGCTAGCGTCACGTACATTGCAAAGTAGAAACCAGAAAACGACGTTGCGTAAACCAATGGCCATGCAGCGAACAATGCACCACCCGCCGTAATTAGCCATACTTGGTTGCCATCCCAGTGAGGGGCAATAGTATTCAGCATAATACGACGTTCAGTGTCGCTCTTACCGATAACCGGTGAAAGAGCAGCAACCCCCATGTCAAAGCCGTCAGTTACGGCGAAACCAACCAGTAGAACACCGATCAATACCCACCAAATAAGTCGTAAGCTTTCGTAATCAAACATAATATTCCCTCACTTATACTTCGACTGAACGGCTAACTTTGTCTTCAACAGAGTTATCGTTTTGTTCAAAGTGGTAACGGCCTGTCTTTAAGCTACTTGGACCTTTACGTGCGAATTTCAGCATTAGGTAAACTTCAGCAATCAAGAACACTGTGTACAGTGCAAGAATTGCAAATAGAGAAGTCCAAAGCTGTTCAATAGTCAGTGCTGATGCAGCAACGTTAACCGGCAAGATTTCACCCACCGCCCATGGTTGACGACCAAATTCAGCAACAAACCAACCTGCTTCAATCGCAATCCAAGGTAGTGGAATTGAGAATAGCGCCGCTTTAAGTACCCATGGTTTCTGTTCGATCTTCTGACGACACGTTTGAACAAACGCCGCACCGAATACAAACAGCATGATGAAGCCACAAGCAACCATCAGACGGAACGACCAGAATAGAGGCCAAACTGTTGGGATAGAATCATCCGCAGCCATTTGGATTTGGTCTTCTGTTGCATCAACAACGTCGTCTGTATAGCGCTTAAGAAGCAGTCCGTAACCTAGGTCACCTTTTACTTCGTCAAATGCCGCTTTGTTCTCTTCTGAACGGTCACCACCACGTAGCTTTTCAAGCAACTCATACGCATACATACCGGTACGAATACGATCAACGTGATCGTCGCGCAAGTCACGTAGTCCTGTTACTTCTGTATCAAAAGAACGTGTTGCAATAATACCCATAACGTAAGGGATCTTAATTGCGTAGTCTGTGTGCATGGTTTCTTGGTTTGGAACACCAAACACAGTGAACGCGGCCGGTGCTTCTTCAGTGTGCCATTCAGCTTCAATAGCTGCTAGCTTCACTTTTTGAACTTCACCAAGCTCGTAACCAGATTCATCACCTAGCACGATTACTGACAAGATTGCCGCCATACCGAAAGATGCTGCAATCGCAAAAGAGCGACGAGCAAAGGCAAGGTCACGACCTTTAAGAATGTAGTATGAGCTGATACCAAGGATGAACATTGCACCCGTTGTGTAACCAGACGCTACTGTGTGTACGAATTTAACCTGTGCTACTGGGTTTAGTACAACTTCAGCGAAGCTCACCATTTCCATACGCATAGTTTCAAAGTTAAATTCTGCACCCACTGGGTTTTGCATCCAGCCGTTAGCTACCAAGATCCAAAGCGCAGAGAAGTTAGAACCAAGTGCTACTAACCACGTTACCGCTAAGTGTTGACGCTTTGACAATCTGTCCCAACCGAAGAAGAAAAGACCAACAAAAGTAGACTCTAGGAAGAATGCAACAAGCGCTTCGATAGCCAGCGGAGCACCAAAGATGTCACCAACATAGTGAGAATAGTATGACCAGTTAGTACCGAACTGGAACTCCATGGTTAAGCCTGTCGCTACACCAAGAGCAAAGTTAATACCAAACAATTTACCCCAGAACTTAGTCATGTCCTTGTAAATTTGCTTGCCAGTCATTACATAAACTGACTCCATAATGGCAAGTAGAAATGCCATACCTAAAGTCAGTGGAACAAATAGGAAGTGATACATCGCTGTAAATGCAAATTGCAATCGCGACAGATCAACAACATCAATCATGGTAACTCCTTTGTGTCGGCTGAATGACACTTGTGTGATTATTCACCGCAAAAATCCGTGTTAAAACAATTCGTGAGATTGTTATTACAAATTGAAATTTGTAGTAAAAACGTACCGTTATAGTTAGATTATTGTTAAGCGTGAGCTAATATAGCTGACGCTAATATTACTGGTAAAATCAGTATGTTTCAAAAGGTTTATAGGAGAACCTTGCGTTGATTTGTATCAATTTTATTCAAGCAAATTAGAGTTATTTTTGAACAGTTATGATTAAAATCACACCAATTATGTCTCTATTAATAGCAGCATATGATATCTGTGACAAAAGCTCAGCACTGCATCAACATATGAATTACAACTACCCATAAAGTATTAACAAAAACCATAACAGCTTATTTCACTTTTTGTTACTCAATTCAAACATGAAATCAAAGTTTTCATTTTTGAGGGAGCTATTCAGCTTTTTTTATCGACTCGCTCAAAGAGTTGTTATTCAATAGAAAGCAAAAAATCCCAGCGCTTATGCAACTGGGATCTTTAAAAATGAATAAATTAACGATTAGATGGTTTATCGATGCCGAAGTGTAAATACGCTCTGTCGGTCGCGATTCGACCTCTTGGCGTTCTTTGTAGATAACCTTGTTGAATCAAGTAAGGTTCTAACACATCTTCAATGGTATCTCTTTCTTCACCAATCGCCGCAGCCATGTTGTCTATACCAACCGGCCCACCACCAAACTTCTCCATAATCGCAAGCAAAAGCTTCCTATCCATGTAGTCGAAACCTTTAGCATCGACATCCAACATGTTTAGCGCTTTATCAGCAACCTCTGGGCAAATATGTCCATCGCCTTTCACTTCCGCATAGTCACGAACACGGCGCAGTAAACGGTTAGCAATACGTGGCGTACCACGAGCTCGACGAGCAACTTCTAACGCCCCTTGCGATTCCATAGAAAGACCAAGACAATCAGCACTTCGTTGAACGATGCTTTGTAAATCTTCAACTTTATAGTACTCAAGACGCTGAGTAATACCGAAACGGTCACGCAACGGCGATGTCAGTGAACCAGCACGAGTGGTTGCGCCAATCAAAGTGAAAGGAGGAAGGTCGATCTTGATAGAACGTGCCGCTGGGCCTTCACCAATCATGATATCTAATTGGTAATCTTCCATTGCCGGATACAGAACCTCTTCAACCACAGGACTAAGGCGGTGGATCTCATCAATGAATAGAACATCATTTTCTTCAAGGTTGGTCAGCAATGCCGCCAAGTCACCTGCTTTTTCCAATACAGGTCCTGAAGTGGTACGAATGTTCACATCCATTTCATTAGCAACAATGTTTGCCAATGTGGTTTTGCCCAAGCCTGGAGGACCAAATATCAACAGATGATCGAGCGCCTCATTACGCATTTGTGCTGCTTTGATGAAAATTTCCATCTGACCACGGACGTGATCCTGACCTTGATAGTCAGCCAGTGCTTTAGGGCGTATTGCACGATCAATGACATCTTCATCTTTGAATACTGGGTTGTCCGGTGCAATAAGGCGATCGGCTTCAATCATAAATTCTGATATTCCTAACTATGCGCTTCTTGACGATGCGCTTCTTGACCCTGTGTAAAGGCAAAGTGAATGAATCTGTTTTGTAGAACGAGTATATGAGGTATTAAACCATCGATTTCAGAGCTTCGCGAATCAACTGTTCGCTGGTCATGCCATCTTTAGCTACTTGAGAAACCACCTTAGAAGCTTGAGTCGGCTTGTAGCCTAATGCAAGTAGCGCACTTACCGCTTCTTCTTCCGCGTCGTGCACCGTTGGCATAGAGTCAATAGGAGCTGCATCCGTCGCTGGAGTAAACAGGTCACCTGCGCCCCACCCTTTCAGGCGGTCTTTCATTTCAACGACCAGACGTTCTGCGGTTTTCTTACCAACACCCGGCAGTTTAACCAGCGTTGAGATATCTTCTCGTTCAACACTTTGAACGAATTGGCTAGCGGTCATGCCTGAAAGAATCCCAAGACCAAGTTTAGGACCGACACCATTCGCTTTAATCACTTCACGGAACAAGGCACGCTCTTTAACCGTGTTAAAACCATAAAGTAGCTGAGCATCTTCACGTACCACAAAATGAGTGTAGATAATTGCTTCTTCGCCTACGTTTGGTAACTCATAAAAACAACTCATTGGCATTTGAACTTCATAACCAACACCACTGACTTCAATCAATAATTCTGGTGGCTGTTTTTCTATTAATGTACCGCGGAGACGTCCGATCACAATTCACTCTCTTGATGGAATTTAATTTGGAGGACAGAATATAAAAGAACTGGATACTTATCCAGTTCTTTGTGTTTTTTGAAGTGAATTATTTAGACTTGCTTGGCTTGCGAGACCACGCAGTTCAAGCTCGCGACCAGTTCTTTAACCGAAGTCACATGACCTGTTAGTTCAGAACCATAATTAGCGACTAAGCCTGACACCGATTTAGTTTCCGCCACACTTTGGGCAACTTCTGAACTGGCGAGATCGAGCTCTTTCAATGAGTTCATCTGCATCGCCATAATATTAGTCAGTTGGTTAACGTCGGTCGAGATGGTTTGCACCTCGGAGATAATCCCGTTCATTTCATTGGCCGTGGTTTCAATGATTGCTCTGCCGTGTTCAACTTCTTCTTTACTGCGATCTAACAAAGTTCGAATCTCTATCGCGGAATGACTGCTTTTCGCCGATAATTCTCGCACTTGATCAGCGACGACAGCAAACCCTCGTCCTTGCTCACCAGCACGAGCCGCTTCGATTGCCGCGTTGAGTGCTAATAGATTGGTTTGCTCAGCAACCGAAGTGATCAAATCAGCGACTTTCATTATCTCTTGATTACTTTGAATGATCTGACTGATTGCACTGGTTGACGCTTCTAGCGACTCTGAGCTCTTTTGCGCTTTTGTGCCAACCGCTTCGCTGCGCTCTTTTAGTTCACCCACAAATAAATTGGATTCTTCGATGCCTTGAGTCATTTGATGGAGTTGTTGGCTCATCTGTTCTGCTGCACTCGCTTGAGATTCACAATTGACATTCAACACTTCGACTTGAGCATGCAAGTCTTGTGACTGCTGATCTAAATGAACCGAAACACCTTGTAGGCTCTCTGAATTCGAATTGGCTTGGTCGAGCACGATAGAGAGCCGACCTTCACTTTGCGTCGCTTGGTTGGCAACGTGTTGGCTTTCTGAAATCGCATCCTCTGCCATTTCAATCGCCACCTCTTTTTGCTTAGCGGTAAAGGCTTGGGCAATGCAGATCACCACCAGCGGCATAATCACACCAGACCAAGTTTCTACCACTACCGCATCGGGGGTTAGCTCAAGTAGAGGAAATGCAAATCCATTGAGATGTGCTGAGGTCATCACTAATGAAACGCCGATAACCAGTCCACTCCACACCAAAGCCACAATTCGTGTTCCTGACAAGAAAAAAGCGACCACTAACAAAGGCACCCAATAAGCTTGAGTGGAAGCCACAACCCCACCACTTTGATAAATGATGTTCAACGCGTGTACCGCCATGCCGACAAAACCAAAGTTAAGTGCAAGGCTCGGCTTACTCGTCACACGAAGTAGCAGTGCAGAGATCAGTTCGAATACGATAAGAAATACAGATGTGGCGATCAGAAGTTGCTCTTCGTGCTTAGTCCACTTGATTAAGCTATAGACACCCACGAAGAATGCGATAAAAGTGAAGAGTAATAAGATATCGGCTTGTCTGACTTCGTTGTTACTCCACCCATTGTTTTTAGGTAGAAACAGCGCGCACCACAGCTTGATTGGGTTCATCAGTGATCATCCTTGATTAACTTGTAAGACCTCCGACCAATGTTAATAACATGTTAAATGATACGCAATGTTATTATCTGGGTTATGTTCGAAAGATCTCATTTCATCAAGGATTTAGAGGCGTATTGTTTTGATATGAGCCAAACAGGGCGTGAGGCTCATCAATAGAATAAGTTTAAAAGGCAGAATTAGGAACTAACAATAGAATGAGATTTAACGGTAACGCCCTTTTCTTGCTCCCGTTGCTTTTCCTGCAAGTGCGACCAAGGTTTTATTGGTGTTAGCGTGAGTGATCGCTACGCCTAGAGCATCGGCTGCATCGGCTTGTGGTTTGGCAGGTAGTTTGAGCATGCTCATCACCATGTTCTGGACCATCGACTTATCAGCACCACCATTACCCGTCACCGCTTGTTTGATCAAACGAGCTGCATATTCATGAACAGGTAAATCCGCATTCACCGCGGCTACAATCGCACTACCACGAGCTTGTCCAAGCTTAAGTGCAGAGTCAGCGTTCTTCGACATGAAAACCTGCTCGATCGCAAACACATCCGGTTGGAACTGAGTGATGATTTCGCTCACGCCAGCGTAAATCTGTTTTAGTCGACCTGGCAGTTCTTTTTCGGAAGTACGAATACAACCACTACCTAAGTAATATAGATGGCGACCATTTTGACGAATCACGCCATAGCCGGTAATGCGAGAGCCAGGGTCAATCCCTAAGATAATAGACATAACTTCAATACTGATTATTTATACATGCTTTTCAGCTTAGTATATCGAACGCAAAAAAAAATGCCCGTCAAATTAACGGGCATTTTCTAATTTACTCACAAATCTTGACTAATTAATTAAGAGCTC
>NZ_JBFRSN010000081.1:0-7087 GCF_041473595.1 Vibrio sp. 10N.222.46.A1 | reverse complement strand
CCTATCTGTAGGCGAAATCACTGACGTTATCTTAGTGGGTGGTCAAACTCGTATGCCTATGGTTCAAGCTAAAGTAACTGAATTCTTCGGTAAAGAGCCACGTAAAGACGTGAACCCTGACGAAGCTGTTGCAATGGGTGCTGCTGTTCAAGGTGCAGTGCTAGCTGGTGACGTTAAAGATGTTTTACTACTTGACGTTACTCCTCTCTCTTTCGGTATCGAAACGATGGGCGGGGTAATGGCTAAGCTTATCGAGAAAAACACAACTATCCCGACTAAAGCGGTGCAAGTGTTCTCTACAGCTGAAGACAACCAAAGCGCAGTAACTATCCACGTTCTTCAAGGTGAACGAAAGCAAGCGACTTACAACAAGTCTCTTGGTCAGTTCAACCTAGAAGGTATCCAACCAGCTCCACGTGGCATGCCACAAATCGAAGTAACATTCGACCTAGACGCGGATGGGATCCTGAACGTATCTGCTAAAGATAAAGCAACAGGTAAAGAGCAAAAGATCACGATACAAGCATCAGGTGGTTTGTCTGAGGAAGAGATCGAAGCAATGGTACAAGAGGCAGAAGCTAACAAAGAAACGGACAAGAAGTTCGAAGAGCTAGTCATTGCACGTAACCAAGCTGACCAAATGATTCACGGTACTAAGAAGCAAGTAGAAGAAGCGGGTGAAGCTCTACCTGCAGACGAGAAAGTTAAAATCGAAGCGGTTATCGAAGCTCTAGAATTAGCTAAGTCTGGTGACGAAAAAGAAGTGATCGACGCTAAAGTTCAAGAACTTATGCAAGCAGCTCAAAAGCTAATGGAAATTACTCAACAGAAAGCACAAGCACAGCAAGCTGATGAACAACCTAAGCAGGACGACGATGTTGTTGATGCTGAGTTTGAAGAAATGAAGTAACGCCACTGACGGATAATTGCTTTCGAGCTGTTAAACGTTGAGTTATGTATCATGGAGACGTGAACTTATTGGTATTCAGGGCGTAAGAGGTCACTCATACGCCCTTTTTTGTTTGAATGAGAAATTGAGTGAGTTTTTAGCATGTCAAAACGAGATTATTACAGCGTGCTAGGTGTATCTAAGGGAGCCTCGGAGAAAGAGATTAAAAAAGCCTACAAGAAGTTGGCGGTGAAGTATCACCCCGATAAAAATCCCGGAGATGCGACAGCAGAAGCGAATTTCAAAGAAGTAAAAGATGCTTATGAAATTTTAACAGACAAAGAAAAGCGCATTCAGTATGACCAATTTTGTCATACTGAATCTGAGAATCGTGGTTTTGGTGGTCACAGTGGGTTCGAAGACTTCTTTAGTGATGCCTTCCGCCAACGTGGCGGCGGCTTTGGTGGAGGGTTTGAGGATCTCTTCTCACAAACTCGTGGTGGACACGGGCGCCCACGCGGACAAAAAGGTCAAGATCACCAATATACGCTTACTGTAGACTTTATTGATGTGGTTCAAGGGGCTGAAAAAACGGTCGAATTGCTAATCAATGGTAAACAGAAAAAAATCAAAGTTAAGATCCCTTCGGGTATTAAAGATGGTGAAAAGATACGTTACTCCGGTAAAGGTGGTTTAGGCGTTAATGGTGGTCCTTCGGGGGATTTATTATTCATTATTGCAACCAGACCACATGGGTTTCTAGACCGCGATGGTAATGACATTATTTGTCACACCAAAGTTGATATGGTTACTGCGGCTTTAGGGGGGGAAGTTACGGTGAATGTGTTAGACAGTCGCTTTAAACTCAAAATTCCAGCGGGTACTCAAACAGGGCGCAAATTCAAGATGACGGGGAAAGGCGTGACAAGTCGTAAAGGTGAAGCGGGCGATCTATTGGTGGAGGTTCAAGTTGAAATACCCAAAAATCTAACCGATGCACAACGTGAGTTGTTAGAACAATTTGGAGCAACGCTTTAGTCATTTAAAGTAAAATGAACAAAACCAGCTCTAGAGCCAAAGCCGTATAATGTGGGGTTGTATCGCAAAATTATGATGAAGTATAAGTGTACTGGTTTTTAGATGTAATTAGGCTGCTAGTGCGTAAAATTGCTCCCAAGCAGATAAGCCTTCAGGATTATCGAGCTGTCCGTTTTTAATTATCGACCACAGTTCCACGCCTGCCAGGGTGGAACTGGCTCTCTCATACAAATTCCCCCCCTAAACACTGATGTATTTTACCTTTCACTTTCCGGTGACTTTGCTCAACTATATTGTTCAGATATTTAACTTGAAATACTTCAATCAAGTTGAGTCTCTTCTCCGTCAGCCAGAGTTGAACATTGATGTTATGCAGCGCTAACGCGTTGGTACCACTCTTATCGATAACCACTTTTTCTGATAAACCATTATAGCCGATTGCCTTGGTAAAGAAGGCGCGAGCCGCTTTCTCATCATGGCGATCGCAGAGTAAAAAATCAATGACATGGCCGTTCGCTTCTCCCACGACACCAGGAAATGGACTGTTTGTTTGAGGATGTATGGCAGCCACTAGGGGGGCCAAGTTCTTCACTCTTGTCCCGCGCAAGTTTATTGCTTGGCAGTAACCTGCTTGGTAAACCATTTTGTGCAATGGCCTTATTCAGAAAGGCTTTGGCAGCTGCCTCATCACGGTTCGGGCTAAGGTAGTAATCGATCACGTTTCCAAATTTATCGACGGATCGATAGTGGCGTGATCTACAACAACTCTACGCTCAAGCTGTATCTCTTCAATTTCACGATAACTGAGTTTATAGGCGAGATAATAACGTACGGTTTCAAGAACAACTTCAGAAGGAAAGTGACAGCCTTACACATTAAGAATCAGTTTCATGAGTAGAAATCAAGCAAACCTTAACTTAAATCCTCAAAGTTTGCGACAGAACCTAAATTAGTCACCGTACGGTGCTTCTTTCTTGGATTGTATTATCGATCATATGTTAAATTGACAAAATTAGGCTGGCTTTTGCGCGGTAGGGGACGACTCTAGCTACAACCGCTCGAAAGTCAGCCATTTCTCTTTCCATACCCTAGAGTTTTCTCCTGAAAGTTAATTACAGAATTTAGTTAAATGTTAACGGGTTGTGATGTGTTTTGGTTTCGCTTGATTTTTTGATCCTAAACCTCAAAATGATCAGTTTTCTCTAAATTAGTAATACTGACGCCGCTTCGCTCTGTCGGCTTCATACTGACTCTACATGCAAGTATATAGCAGCCAGCATGAACCATATATAAACAAGAACATATTGAAATTATTGATTAATTCAACATTAATCAATTGGTGAGGATGTTTATTGTGTCGTGATGTGATTCTTATTATACTGGTTAGATATCCAGTAAAAAAAGGGCTATTTATGAAAAAAATGTTACTTGCGGTGGGAATATCATCAGCGCTATTGGGCTGTACGAACACTGCAACGCCCCCCCCTATTACCAATCATATTGAGATTGGGACAAAGGCAGGGGCACACAGTGTTATTGTGTTAAATTTTAACAATGCTGAAGCGATGCCTGAGTATCAAACCTACGATGTGTATTTATATTTATCTCAGTTGCCGGAAAGTAAGGGGTTTGAGATTTGCAATTTTGAATATGACAATTGTGGTAGTCAGTACTCCGCCTGGCAACACGTATTACGTCCCGAGCAAAATGGCATTTGGCTTAGTTATGATTTCAAGTTTCCTTTGAGCTTAACGCAAAAATACGATGTGAATTTAGCTAATATTCAAACGATAGCTAATCAGGCGTTTTTAGAATGGGATAAGGCAGAAAGTCTTTATACCAAAGAAGTTTCTATGTCAGGTAAAACAGTTCAAATCGAGTCTTTAACAGCAACAGCCCATCAATTACCTTAACCACTCCAGTATGTAGTATCGTGATCAGTTGATTTCGATACTACGGAACGTTTTCCCCCAAAGCCAGTAATTCCAATCCTTAGATCACTGATTTCTAAACTTGTCACTGTTAGCGTGTGTGTTTATTCATGCAAAACAGGAAAATGCACACATGGCACTACCAACGCTCATCGAGGACAAAGACAAAACTTGGATCTTTAAAGTCATTACACAGACACCAGAGCCAGAGCTTAATGCGTGTCTAATGGGATTTTTCTTGGGTAGTGGAATGACAACACTAGAGGTATGTCGCATCCAAGTTCGAGACATTGTTAAGAAGAACGGACACCTAACAAAATGCTTTGCCATTAAAGGCGATGTGAATCGAGATTTTTATCTGTCCAACATTAAGCTACAGAATCTTATCAAGAACTACATTGAGCAACGGCTAAAAGATGGTGATCACCCCGATCAATACAATGCTTTTGATGCTGATGAACCATTCTTTAAGCGTAGGAATGGCGACCATTTTAAAATCAAGCATAGAACCACAGAGAAAGGTAATACGACTTACCACTGTAATGCTTTAAATAATCACATCAAACGATTGTTGGCTGATTCTGGTATTGATCAGCCTAGTATTCTAAGCGGTAGACGCACGTTTGCTGTAAGGCTTAAACGTCATGGAGTAGACGTTCCGACTATCCATTTGATGCTTGGAAATAAGAGCCTTGAAACCACGGTAAGACTTATAGAGACAGATACTGTGAGTATGCTAGCAATTGCAGATATGGCTTTTTAAAATATGCTAGACATATATGACGGGTGTATGTAGTGTACTTTTATTAGCTACAAACAAGTGAGCCACCCTCGAAAGGGTGGCTCTTAAACTCGCTACCTGTTGTCAATACTGTTTCCAGCGGAAGAGGACAGGGCTATCACAACAAGAGGATTAACCTCAGTTGTTTCTAATAATACACAACCTTGATACAGAGGGCAAATAATTTGGATTTGGAAGAGATCAAGCAAGGACTTTCTACAGAAAAACTAGAGACCTATCGTCAGGTGCTCGACTGTAAATCTGATAGTGAGTTGATAGCCGTTTATATGGCGATGCAAAGTATAATGTCTCAGTTTTTCTCAGTAGTTCAGCTACTTGAAGTGACATTGAGAAATTCAATCCATAAATCAGCAACAGAATGCTTTGAAGATGATGAATGGTATAAGCGAATTCCTCTAAGTCAAGAGTCTCGAAAACAAGTCGATTTTGCAGAACAGCAGTGTTTAAAGGATGTAGGCGCTCGATATACCAGTAACGATCTTGTTTCTCGATTACCGTTTGGATTTTGGGTTCACATGTTACACCGAGACTACAACAACCCTCGCAACAGAGATCATAACCTATGGCAAACACAGTTGGATAAGTGTTTCCCGAACGCTAGAGAGAAGAGAGTTAAACTCAATACATTATTTCAGAAAATGGGAGCATTAAATAAGTTCAGGAATCGTTTATTCCATCATGAGCCAGCATGGAAAGGTAGATCCACTCGAAACCGAGTTGATGCTATTGAGTTTCTTCTAAAAATGTTCAATGAGCACACGGACGCTATTTACTTACTATCCACTTCTAAACGAGAGCTTATTACAGTGTTAGGGTTTGAAGAAAAATTCAATCAAGAGTGTAATATCAAAAACTTAGAACGTTTTGAGTCGTTGTTAGCTCCTGAGAGTCGAAATACTGGCGATTAGTGAGCTAGACATATTTGACAGGTAATTAAATTGGAATGTACTAGACACATATGACAGGTAGAAATATTACAGAGTTTCAGCTTATAGCAAACGCTAAAGGTTGGAAGTTTGAAGAAATCGCAAAACGTTGGGGTAAGTCCGAACGCCAGTTATCACGGATAGCAAAGGCGGGTGAACAGCGTGACTTAGACGCTGTGAATGGCCTACCAAACAAAGACAACGAACAAAAGGGATAAAAAGACATCATGTTTTTTGAGTTCTTTGATTGGAAAATTAAAGCAGGAATAATTATTACCGTTGCTCTTATGTTGGGTAGCGTAATCAGCTTCATTGTTGCGTGGACAGCACCAGTACCAACCGATGCATTATCAGCCGTAACCAAATATCTAAATTATCGTTGGTTTGCTTTCTTTGCTGTCAGCACATTGTCTATTGGTGCGGCAACAATGAAGTATCACGATAGAACACTAACACGTTGCTAAGGGAAAATTTTCGCATGAAAACAAGTCAGATTTTGGAATTGCTAAGAAAGGCATCACCAACATTACAAGTCAAGATTCAACATAAAGAATATGGTGTACTACCTGTTGGTAATGTCTACCATGAACCGCCAAGAACCTTCCTGCAAGAAGCAAAAGAGGAAGGGGTATACTCTAATGTTAAAGGGCTATTAGAGCGTCTTGAAAGTATTGATGCCACTGTTCCTTTTGATGCGGATTTAACTTCTGGTGATGATTGGAATTTCCAAGAAGTGCAAAGTGTGTTTGAAAGCGAAGGAAAAGTCCTTATTCAAATTTCTGATCCAGTTTTTAATTAAGGGGAATAGACCTTGTACCTTTCCTTGGTCAGCGTAGCCGTGTTACGGAGATTCTGAGCCGTCAAAGACGTTTATCTATCTCAATGATTCGCAAGCTACACGATGGGCTTAGAATCCCATTGGACAGCCTTGTGAAAGAATATCAACTGGTTAAATAACATTGAAAGTTTCGACAAGCGCACTCTAAAAGCGCGTAAGCTAGTTACCTCTTCGCTTATGAGTAAAGAGTTTTCGCAGCCTCAAATCGACACAGTGATTAGTATCAACGACAAAGCAAAACAATAGCAGGAGAAAAAGCAATATATGTCAATTGGCTTTTACGATGAACGTATTCTAAATATACGCCTCAAAAAAAATAACAAAGGGTCTACTTTTTTATTTGGTGCTGCATTAAGTCAAGTAACTAATGGGGTAGGCATACCAAACGTTGAAGGTGTCATTGAATTTATTGAAGAATATGCAATAGAGCAAGAGGTTGATGAACTCTATTTTGAAGAAGCTAAAGGCTTTTCGGAACAGGATAGATACCAACAAGCTTTTAGCTTAATCGCCGGTCTATGTGGTCAAGAGTCGGTGAATGAAATCATTAAACGCGTAGTAGAAAGTAATCTCGATGAAAACGGCAAACATCGAGTACCCAAGGCAATCAAAGATTTCGTTACTAGTATCAAAAACGGCAATATCGGGTTCTGTCGCAAACTT
>NZ_JBFRSN010000080.1:0-3096 GCF_041473595.1 Vibrio sp. 10N.222.46.A1 | reverse complement strand
TTACGATCCTGCATTGTGGAAAAGAATGCTGATGGCGTTTTATTCATAAAAAAACGTGCCACTAAATATGCATATTGTTGAATTGGAGGTATAAAAAAAGCGACACCCGAAGATGTCGCCTAGCAAAAACTGGTAAAGCCATTCAAATTGAATACCACAGCTTTACCTAAAAGCTATAAATTACACTGGAAGCAATGTGAGCAATGTCGTGTCAAAAAGAACTTAGTACAAGTTCGCGAGAATTCTGTTGGGTAACCAAGTTGATACTTGAGTACTTAACATCCTTGTGAACATTTCCTCATTCCCTAAGACAGGGTTAATAATAATGATTCTCATTTAATAGTCAACAACTAAATGATAATAAATCTCATTAAATTCATTTTAAATGATTTATCACCCCGATAAAGCAAATCATTAAGCTGATAATTGCTTCACGAAATGGATTCGATTTTCATTAATCTCTTCTTTTTCTTCCAATTTTTCAATTCGATATCCATTTTTCAATAGTAAACACAGCATCGCAGGAAACTGGTTACGAGATTTTACTTTCAGTTGCTCATAACCCCGCTCTTGTGCCCACTGCTCCTGAACATCTAATTGAGCCTGTGCGACCCCCTTATTTCTTGCAAGCGGTGACACACCACCAAACCAACTATAGAAAGTATTTGAGTTAAGCTCATAACCAATTTTAAAGCCGAGTAACACGTTCGCCTCTTCAGCCACTAAGATCAGGCTCTTTTTCCCTTCAAGCCGAGCTGCCAGTGAAGCGACACTCTCTTTTCTAGCAAATTCAGAGATCTGCTCGACAACAGACACAACCTCTCCCAGTGAACCTTCACGTACTATGACTGACATCTTCTTCCATCCTCATAAGCGAAAGGGCTGACACAATGGCCAACCCTTTTACTGAATATCACTTAAGTTAACGTTAAGTTGTTACTTTTCTTTTAAGTGCTTGGCTGCTTGTGCATTGTCTTCAGCAAGCCACTCTGCAACATCTTTAGCGAAGTAAGTCAGAATGCCATCAGCACCAGCACGCTTAAAGCACAGCAGTGATTCCATAACGGTGTCGCGTTCTTTCAGCCAACCGTTTTGAATTGCTGCTTTGTGCATCGCATACTCACCAGACACTTGATAAGCATACGTTGGTGCTTGAAGTTCATGTTTCACACGACGCACGATGTCTAAGTAAGGCATGCCTGGCTTAACCATCACCATATCCGCACCTTCATTGAGATCCATTGCCACTTCGTGAATCGCTTCATCGCTGTTGGCTGGATCCATCTGGTAGTTCTTCTTATTACCACCTTTCAGGTTCGAAGCACTGCCGACTGCATCACGAAATGGGCCGTAATAGCACGATGCGTATTTCGCAGAGTACGCCATAATCTGAGTATGAATATAACCCGCTTCCTCTAACGCTTCACGGATCTTACCAATACGACCATCCATCATATCCGACGGAGCAACCACATCTGCACCGGCTTCAGCATGCGATAACGCCTGCTGAATCAACACTTCAGTCGTTTCATCATTCATCACGTAACCATCTTCATCGATGATGCCGTCCTGGCCGTGAGTGGTAAATGGGTCCAGTGCAACATCAGTAATCACACCCATATTTGGCACGTGCTCTTTTAATGAACGTACCGCACGCTGCACTAAACCTTCTGAATTATGAGCTTCAGCCGCGCATAAGCTTTTAGCATCTTGGTTCACGACCGGAAACAGAGCAATCGCAGGAACACCCAATTTTGACAGGTAATCCGCTTCTTCAAGCATCAGATCGATCGACAAGCGTTCAACACCCGGCATTGACTCGACAGGCTCGCGGCGGTCTTTACCCATCAGGATAAACATTGGGTAGATGAGGTCATCCACAGACAATTGATTTTCTGCCATTAGGCGACGGCTAAAGTCGTGCTTACGCATACGGCGCATACGGCGACCTGGGAATTGACCTTGAATTGAAACAGACACTAGATTCTCCTTGCCTAGTCTAAGCACCGAAATGCTTAGATATGAAAAGTGCTAAATACAGGCAAAAGCATATCACTGATGGCTCAGGACGCTAGCAGTAAAATATAAAACCCACTCAAAAACAGGGATAAATGGCAAAAAATGACCTTCTCCTCACACTGCCGTATACTCATGACAACTCAGTAAAGACTGCTTTCAGGACAAAATAATGATCGACACCCATGCTCATATTTACGCGAGCGAATTCGATGAAGACCGTGAACAAGTCGTGCAGCGCGCACTGGTTCAAGGTATTGATACCATTCTATTGCCGAACATCGATTTAGCTTCTATCGAGCCCATGTTAGCGACGGAAGCTCAGTTTCCTGATGTGTGTCGTTCAATGATGGGCTTACACCCTTGTTATGTGGATGCGAATATCGAGCAGACCCTCAAAGCCATTCGAGCTTGGTTTGATAAACATGACTTTATCGCCGTGGGTGAGATTGGTATCGACTTGTACTGGGATAAAACCTTCAAGGCTGAACAAGAGATGGCTTTCGTGACTCAGCTGCAGTGGGCAAAAGAGCTCGATCTGCCAGTGGTGATCCACACTCGTGATTCTATTGAAGAGACACTTGCCTTACTTCGTAAAGAACAAGACGGCAGCTTACGTGGCGTATTCCACTGCTTTGGCAGCAGCTTAGAGGAGGCTCAAGCGATCAACGAGCTAGGCTTTCACTTAGGTTTAGGCGGTGTATCGACCTTTAAGAACTCAGGAATGGACAAGGTGATTCCACATCTTGATATGAATTACGTCATTCTAGAGACAGATTGCCCATACTTGGCACCAACACCGAATCGCGGTAAACGTAATGAGCCAGCCTACACGGAATTGGTAGCAAAACGCATCGCTGAATTGCGTGGAATGACCCTTGAAGAAGTCGACAATATAACGACCAGCAACGCTAAATTACTGTTTGGTTTATAATATAAATCGCAGTAAATCATCAGAAATAACGCAGTGATCGAGCTTTAAAACAAGTGAGCGTAACCCGTTATTTATGACGAAGGTATAATCGACATTCGATAAACAGACACAATAAAAAAGCGGCCTCGGGCCGCTTTTTTATTGTG
>NZ_JBFRSN010000079.1:0-15666 GCF_041473595.1 Vibrio sp. 10N.222.46.A1 | reverse complement strand
GGCGATCACCCCGATGATACTCAGGGAGCACTTGAATCAAATTCATCTCGGGGGATACATGACGAAAAGGCAATGAAGCAAGCCCCAAGCCTTTTTGCGCCGCGGCCGCTACCGCATGAATATCGTTGACAATAAACTTGGGTTTAATCGTGATCATCTGCTCTAAGCGGTCGGATTTGTAGAGCGGCATATCAAACACATCATCAACGTTGATCCAGTCTTGAAGCTCTAGGTCGTCCGGATTTTCAATCGTCTCACGCGAATCTAAGTATTCTTGGCTCGCGAAAAATCCGTGTTTGGCTTTGAAAAGTGGACGAGCAATCATGCCTTCCATCTCTGAGATCTTAAACGTGATCAGTAAGTCACGGTCGGTCTGCGGGATAAACTGTTGCTGGCTCAAGGTAAGATCGAGCTGAACGTTCGGATATTGAGTGAGGAATTGCTCTACCATCGACCTTAAAAAGCCACTATAGAAGTTGTGAGGTACGGCGAGCTTTATCTTGCCTTGAATAGCGTCACGCTCTTCTAGCAAGCTATTAAAGCCCTGATGAATCGACTCCATGCCGCTGCTCAGTGCAGAAAAGGCCGCCTCGCCGTCTTTGGTGGCCACCAGCTCACGACCTTTCTTTTCTAAAAGTCGGATATTCAGGCGATCTTCCAATGCGGTTAGCCTACGCGACATAGTCGACACTGGGAGTTGCAGCCGTTTAGAAGCCGATAGCAAAGAGCCCTCTTCAACCACTGCACAGAATAAGAACAGATCATCAATGTTTCCAAATATGGAATTCATACTTCTATATGTGCCTATTTTTCTCATTAATGGATAGATGTAACCTTATCTCATCAACAACAGAAAATCACGGGAGAACACAGTATGAACAACAAACAATTTTGGGTAACCGCGATTTTATCCTCCCTGACCATGGCGACTATCATGTCTGGGTTAATTTCTGGCTACAAAATGGGATTCAGCCCCGAGTGGCCGCCAATCTGGCTGCAAAGCTTTTTCATTGCTTGGCCGTGTGCTATCACGCTCAACCTCACCGTGCTTCCTTTGATCAGAAAACTCTCAGCATGGATTTGTCGCCCGAGAGCGCTTTACATACCTGAGGTCACGGAACGATGATCAAGGGCTTATGCTCTAGGAGCTATGATCTAGAAGCTGCCATCAAGGGGCTGCGATCAAAGAGTCATGCTCACGGATAAACGTCTGAATTACGCCCATAAAAAAACCGAGCACTAGGCTCGGTTTTTTGTATTCTACATTCTACTCACAAGAGCAAAGCTATCAATTATAGATTGATATTACAGCTCAGCGTTGTGGTAAACCTGCTGAACGTCATCACAGTCGTCAAGCATGTCTAAGAACTTCTGGAATTTTTCAGAATCTTCTTCAGCTACTGGCGTAGTTGTTTGAGGAACGAAAGTGATTTCCTCAACGTCTAGCGTTAGGTCTGGGAACGCAGCGTTTAGTGCTGTCTTCGTTTTGAAGAACTCAGTCGTTGGAGCGAATACAGTGATAACACCGTCTTCTAGCTCAACGTCAGTCACGTCTACGTCTTCCATCATTAGCGTTTCTAGGATGATCTCGTCATCTTCGCCTGCAAACTGGAATACAGCTTGGTGAGCGAACATGTGAGAAACAGTACCTTCAACACCGATTTTCGCGCCAGTTTTAACGAAACATTGGCGAACGTCTTGGAAAGTACGGTTACCGTTGTCAGTTAGACAGTCAACGATTACGCTTGTGCCACCTGGGCCAAAACCTTCGTAACGAGCTGGTTGGAAGTCTTCACCGCCGCCGCCGTTCGCTTTATCGATCGCTTTGTCGATAACGTGAGCGGGTACTTGGTCTTTCTTCGCTTTAGCAATCAGGTGCTTAAGAGGTAGGTTCATGTCTGGGTCAGAGCTACCGTTCTTAGCCAGTACGTAAATCTCTTTACCGTATTTAGAATAAACTTTAATTTTTGCGCCTGCAGTTTTCGCCATTGAGGCCTTGCGCACTTCAAAACTTCTTCCCATCGGGATCTTCTCTCTGATTCAATTAACGGTGCAAATTCTAGCAAATTACTGCGTCATTTCAATTCAACAGCTTTGCTGGGTAAGGTTTATCTGCGTTTATGCGACACCCATTACCCGTTTGTATTTTTCTACAGACTGCTCAAACCAAGCCTTTTCTTCTGGATCACCTAGCTTCATTGCTTCTTCAACAATGGCTTCAGGGCCACATTTCGCTTGCTTCAATTTCCATACAAGAAACGATGCTTGCTTATCCAGTTCGATTTTATTTTTCTCACTGGGTGAAAGGAGTGAAAGGTTGATAGACATTATTAGCCTTCGTCTGTAATACGCTTGGCCGAGAAATATATCATAGAGCAGCCTCATAAAACCAATACTATGAGTAACAGAAAGGGTTTATGAGACAAGAAACCAAGCAAGTCGCTGATGCAGGTCAAGCTAGTTTGAGAGAAGTTATACCCTTGATGAGAAAGTATCGCTTATTCGACTCACCTAATGAGCCGAATAATTAGATAATCGCATCACAGAACCAAGAAAGACGCCTCCTCGAACCCCAAAAGTCTATTCACTCACGGCGAACACATCGCAACGTGAGGCGCAGATGAAGTCATTTTTGTGCAGACCTTTGATTGAGTGGCTCCACCAAGTGACGGTGACTTTGCCCCACTCCAGTAAGATCGAAGGGTGGTGAAACTCTTCTTCCGCCAATTCTGACACTTTGTTGCTGAATGCCCACGCTTGTTTGTAGTTCTTAAACTTAAACACCTTCTCAAGCTGTGGGATGCTGTCTCTCTCGATGATTTGCCAGTCAGACAACTCCAACAATAAAGACTGTTGCTCGTCTTTACTTAGGGCAATCGCGTCAATACTGCAGGCTTCGCATTGTTGTTCATTCAACATGTGTTGGTTCCTTGGGTTCAAAAAGTGGTGGTAGTAGCCCCGCGTCGATGGCGAGATCAGCTTGCTGTAATAGGTTTTCCTGACTGATTTGGAAGAGCTCAGACAGTTCGTCGATCACGTAATATTTCGGCTGCATGATGTCGATACGATAAGGCGTTCTTAACACCGTTTGCAGATCGAACCGCTCACGAACCGCCAAATCACCACCCAATGCATACATGGTTTCCGCCGGAGACGAGAGAATACCACCGCCATAAATTTTCAGTTTTTGTCCCTCTTTTACTAAACCGAACTCAACCGTAAACCAATACAAACGGGCAAGATAGGCGCGCTGTTTAGATGTGGCGGCTTGGCCTAGTTTTCCATAATGCTCAGTGAAAGCCGCGAAATCGGCATTGGTGAGCATGGCACAGTGGCCGAAAATTTCATGAAAGAAATCAGGTTCTTGTAAGTAATCGAACTCATCTCGCGTTCTCAGAAATGTCGCAACTGGGAATTTTTTATTAGCGAGCAAATCAAAGAATCGGTCGAAATCGATCAATGCGGGCACAGGCTGAACCTGCCAACCTGTTGTTTCCATTAGCACCTTGTTTATCTCTGGAAGCTGAGGGACTCTGTCTAATGGCAGATCCAGCAGGGTCAAACCGTGCAAATAAGCATCGCATGCGCGGTCATTAATGGCGTCCAGTTGCCTTTTCACTAAGTCGTGCCAAATGGCGTCTTCTTCGAGGCTCCACTCAACCCATCCCTCTTGGCTCACGGGCTTAGAATGATATTGAGTCATTACACACCTCCTTTCGAATGTCTCACTTTAAGCCTATCTCCACTCCTTATATCCGCCAATTTGCACGATTTTTCGAAACGGGCGATCGTGTAACATTTTATTTACACAATTCCAGCTACCCCTTATTTTGCTGATCTTTTGACTTTGTAAAACCTAAATACCAGACTGAAATCGTTAACATTTTGTTAAAGGTAAAGGAATGCACGAGAGCAATAAGCCAATTTGGCAACCCAGTGACCAGCGTATCGCACACGCCAACGTAACCCGATTTATGGATAACCTCGATCAACAAGACATATTCGAGCGGAAATTGAAAAACTACACGGAGATTCATCAATGGTCTGTGGAGCAACCGGAGTCGTTTTGGCAGAACGTGTGGCAGTTTTGTGGAATGGTGGGTTCGCAAGACTGTATTAACAAGGCAGAAAGCGAGCACATCAAAACTCTAGGTGAAAGTCGCTGGCAGCAGCCGAAATCGAATCGCGATGCGGTGTGGTTTCCGAATGCTCAAGTTAACTACGCCGAAAACTTGCTGCATTCAGCAAAAACGTTGCCAAACGAGATTGCGATTTGGTTTGAGAATGAGCGTGGCGAACAGCAGAGTTACACATGGAAAACCTTGCGTGAGGAAGTATCTAGCGTTCAACAATGGCTTGTCGATAGCGGCGTGGGGCAAGGTGATATAGTTGCTGCATATACGCCCTACCTGCCACAAACCGTTATAGCGATGTTGGCAACCACCAGCTTAGGGGCGATTTGGACATCGACCTCGCCTGATTTTGGCGTCGAGAGTGTGATTGAGCGATTTGGCCAAGTGAAACCTAAGGTACTGTTAACCTGTGATGGCTACACCTTCAATGGTAAAACATTTGATATGGCAGACAAGAACCGTGAAATCATCGAGCACTTAAACGCGCTAAAACAGGTGTGTGAGATCGGTTATTTGAAACCGACTCGTGATTTAGAGAAGAACAACGTTAAACATGATGTGTCACCTCAAAGCTGGCACAGCATCATTCATCACTATCAGCCACAACCTCTTCGATTTACTCGTGTCGGCTTCAATGATCCGCTGTTTGTGCTCTACTCTTCCGGTACCACCGGAAAGCCCAAGTGTATTGTTCACTCTGTTGGTGGCACTACCATCAACCACCTAAAAGAGCATCAGCTTCATTGCGATATTAAACCGAGAGATCGCGTGTTCTACTACACCACTTGTGGTTGGATGATGTGGAACTGGCACGTCTCTGCGCTCGCCAGCGGTGCTTGTTTGGTGATCTTTGATGGTAGCCCGGTTTATCCGCAACCTAGCGTTCTGTGGGATTTAGCGCAGCGAGCTGATGTATCGACATTTGGCACCTCAGCCAAGTACCTAGAGGCGATTGAGAAAGTGGAACTCTCACCGATCGACAGCCACTCTCTTCCCCACTTAAGAACACTGTGCTCGACGGGTTCAGTGCTCTACCCTGAGCAATTCGATTACGTCTACAAACACATCAAGCAAGACCTACATTTGGCGTCTATTTCTGGCGGCACGGATATTTGTGGCTGCTTTGTTTTAGGCAACCCTATCTCGCCGGTGTATCGTGGTGAGTGCCAACAGGCAGGGCTCGGCGTCGACATCAAGGTGTTCAATTCGTCTGGTCACAAGGTTAATCATGAACGTGGCGAACTGGTGTGTACCAACTCCCTACCCAACTTCCCTGTTGGCTTCTGGAATGACACCGGAGAGCGCTATCACAGCACCTATTGGGATAGGTTCGATAATGTGTGGCATCACGGCGATGAAGTCGCACAGAGCGTTCATGGTGGCTATCTGTTCTACGGGCGAGGCGACACCACACTCAACCCTGGTGGTGTGCGAATTGGTACTGCCGAGATCTACCAGCAAGTGAACACTATTGAAGGCATTGTGGATTCGATAGCAGTCGGAAAAGACATCGACCGCAACGAGCAGATATGGCTGTTTGTCCAACTGCAGCAAGGTGTGGATCTAGATGATGAGTTACTGACAGCCATCAAAAGCAAACTCAAATCATCCTGTTCACCAAGACACGTGCCAAGCCAGATATTTGCGATCAGCGACGTGCCAAAAACACGCTCTGGCAAACTGGTGGAGCTGGCAGTGAAACAGGTCATCAATGGTAAGAGTGTAGAAAACCTCGGGGCTATCGCTAACGCCGAGGTTTTGAAAGAGATAAAGCGTGTTGTTTCGCTCTAGTGTTGAGACATAAAAGAGCGTGACCTAGAAATAAAAAGGGAGCCTTGACTAGAGGTTCCCTTAAGTAACACCGACGATAGGGGGGAGGGGTGTTAATCTTCAGCCTTCAGGAGATATAGCAGAAGGTTTCTAAAATCGACTAGATGCGTCCTTCACTGCCACACATATGAATTTTGTCCATCACGACTTGCTTCATCGCTGCTTTGCCTGGAGTAATGTATTTACGTGGGTCGTTGGCATCGGGATGATCAGCAAAGTGCTGTTTTACCGCGTCAGAGAATGCAATTTTCAGCTCAGTCGCCACGTTGACTTTAGAAACTCCGAGGTCAATGCAACGACGAACCATTTCATCTGGTACACCTGACGCACCATGCAGAACGAGCGGAATATCAACCACAGATCGGATCTTGTCCAGACGAGAAAAGTCGAGTTTCGGTTCTGCTTTGTACAGACCATGAGCAGTGCCAATTGCCACAGCTAACGAATCAATACCGGTACGACGAACAAACTCAGCAGCTGATGCAGGGTCAGTCATTAACGCATCGGCAGTATCAACGATTAAATCATCTTCTTGGCCACCCAAACGCCCTAATTCAGCTTCAACGCTTGCATCAAAGCGGTTGCAGTATTGAACCACAGAACGCACGATGTCTATATTTTGGTCGAAGGCATGATGAGAGCCATCGATCATAACAGAGCGAATACCATGGCCCACCTTAGTGCGGATATCCTGCAGATCTTCATGGTGATCAAGGTGTAAAACGAGCGGAATTGAGTGTTTATGCGCAGCTTCTTTGCAGATACTGATTAGATAATCGGTGCCTGCATAGTCGTAGGTGCCTGGTGTGCCAGCAAGAATAACTGGAGAGCCCATTTCTGATGCTGTCTCAACAATAACCTGCACAGTTTCTAAGTTGTGAATGTTGAATGCAGGAACTGCATAACCACCTTGTTGAGCACGTTTTAACATTTCACGAGAAGAGATTAGATACATAAAGCCTCCTGACTTGGTACGGATTCAGTTTCGAATACAAGATGTCCGTTCACCCAAGTTTTAGTAATTGAGAAATCTGATTTAACTGCCACCATAGAAGCGCGTTTACCCACTTCTAAACTGCCTAATAAATGTTGTAAGCCTAGCGATTTAGCCGGTGTTAAAGAGGCCATCAACCATGCTTGTTCAAGTGGCAGGTTTAGCCACTTCTGAATGTTTTGTACCGCTAGCGGTAAGGTCAAAGTGCTACCAGCTAAGCTGCCGCTATCGGTGGTTACTACTCCATATTTCATGCGCACCGTGTACTCTCCAAGAGTGTAATCTCCATCAGGCATCCCAGTAGCACTCATCGAGTCTGTAATGAGCGTCATACGTCTACCACAGCAGCGATGTGCTATATCTATAGCTGCCGAATGCACATGGTGCCCATCAGCGATCATCTCTACATAGCTGTTGGGGTGGGTAAGGCCAGCTCCAACCACTCCGGGGTCACGGTGATGCAATCCACGCATACCGTTGTAGCAATGGACAATGCCATTCGCACCAGCCTCTAGAGCCTGCTGAACCTGCTCATAACTGGCATCGGTGTGACCAAGCATCACTTTTACATTGTGTTTTCGTAAATACCGGATAGCTTCCAACGCCCCTGGCTTTTCGGGAGCAAGCGCGACTGTAATTAATTGGTTATCACTGTAAGACATCCACTTATCGAGCTCTTCGACAGATAGATCTCTAAACCATGTGGTTGGATGTGCTCCGCGGTTTTTCTCCGTGAAGTAAGGCCCTTCTAAATACGCACCGAGGATTTCAGCACCGACAACACCCCGTCGCTTGCTTTTAGCCACTTGTTGAAGTGCAGCCCGAATTTTTGCCACTGGCGCAGTTACTGTCGTAGCAACGAACGCTGTGACGCCAAGGCTGGCAAAGTAACGTGACATTGTGTTCAAACTGTCATGGCTAGCATCCATAACATCGCAGCCCTTTGAGCCATGTACGTGACTATCAATCATGCCGGGAAGTAAACTAACATCACCTAAATCAATAAAATCTATATGCTTCTGAGGTTCAAATGGCTCGATAGCGTCAATAATCCCCTCGCCATTAATAGTGATTAAGGCATTGGTAAGCCAAGTCTCACCGTGTAATATCCGCTGAACTCGATAGCTATTGCGCACATTCGTGTGTCGTTCAGATCCCATCTTCTTCTACCGTATCTGTAATTGGTGCTCTTTGTTCCATTTCCGCAGCCAATGAAGTAATTCCTCTATACCCACATTCGACAGCTTGCTTGCGAAACTCGATCAGACTAAGCTCATCGCGTTCAAGTAACATTTCCGCAGCCATCTGCATGTTTGTCCCTGTGACCACTTCAATGTCGTCTCTTTTCTGACTCAGAAGAGATGCGGTACGAAATGGTGTGCCTCCCAGCAAATCAGTCAGAAAAACAATGCCTTCTCCAGAATCAATTTCTTTTATCGCCTCTCGCATTGCCTTTTCAAGCTGTGATGTAGTTGCCTCTTCCGGGAAGTCGATAAACCTAAACTGAGGCTGTTCGCCAATGACTTGGAATACTGCTTTTGCTAGACCAGACGCGAACCCACCGTGACCAGATAAAATTACTGCAATCATTTCTATTTCCCTTATTAGGGCCGATTACTCAGCCCCTGTTAATCATGTGGAGGTAAGTTTTATAAGAAGCCCATAAAGCGACCTACTACACCCAGAGCGACAGTCAGGCCAATCAGTTTGAGCGGACTCCAACCTCGCTTAACCAAGGCGTACATTGTCAGGGTATAAACAAGTGGTAAGAACGCTGGCATCAGTTTGTCGATAACATCATCTTGTAGTTTTACTACTGCGTCGCCCGCGGTAATTTCAGCTGTTGTTGACAGGCGGACATAAGTTGCAACCAATGCGCCGATGACCGTCATTCCGACCATAGATGCGGCGTGTCCCACCTTCTTGGTATTAGCTTTAATCACTGGAATGGCCGCTACTCCCATGCGGTAGGCGTAATGTGCCAGACCAAAACGAAGACCGAAGTGCACCACGTTAAACAAAACGAAAAAGAACACTGCCCCCATAATTGAGCCCTGGAGTGCAAGGTCAGCACCGATGCCACCACAGATAGGTAATAGTGTTAACCAGAACATCGCATCACCGATACCACCCATTGGCGCACCGACTGCAATCTTGGTGCTTTGGATACTGTTGATGTTCTGCTTTGAGCGCTCCATTGCCAGAATGATACCCATTACAAATGTCACCAAAAATGGGTGTGTATTAAAGAACCCCATGTGACCTTGCATCGCTTTAGAAAGGTCAGCTTTATTTGTGTGTATCTTCTTCAGCGCTGGTAGCAGACCATATAACCAGCCAGAAGCCTGCATACGCTCGTAGTTAAAAGAGGCTTGGAGCAACAATGAGCGCCATGCCATGCTGTTGATGTCCGCTTTGGTTAGCTCAGCGCCAATTTCTTTGTTTTCATATTCATCTGCGCTAACACCAGGAGCTGGCTGCACATCAGCGTTTTGTTTACGAAGGTCTAGTTCGTTGCTTACATTAGATTCCATCTTCAAAGTCCTCAGCGGGTGCAGTTACAGGAGTTGGTTCTGTTTTACGAATAAAGTCGATGATTGCCATCGCTGTCGCGGCGGCCGCAATCGCAAGAATTGGGAGTTGTACCCAAGCTGCCGCAACGAAACCTAAGATGAAGTAAGGGATGTAAGCATTCTTCATCATGATCTTCATCAGTACTGCGAAACCAATAGCTGGCATGATGCCGCCGGCAACACCTAGGCCGTCGATAAGGTCTTTTGGTAGGACTTCAACGATTTTTCCAGCGTGCTCTGCACCAAGGTAGGTAGGTAAGAAAGCACATAAAAAGTAGAATGAACCTAGTACGGAAAGCGCCATATAGTTCACGCGTTCAATACCGTCGGTATCTGCGTTTTGTGCAAACTCATCACACTTAGACATAACAGCTGACATTGCAGAGAACAGTAGGGTGATACCCATTTGAACTGCAACCGCAAAAGGAACAGCGACACCAACCGCGACATTAGGCTCAACTTTAGTGGTAATTGCGAAAGCCGTACCAACGATAGTACCGATGATAACGTTTGGTGGCTGAGCGCCAGCAAGCGGAGCTAGACCCATCCAGATCAGTTCTAGCGTACCACCGACTAAAATACCGGTTTGCAAGTCGCCTAAAATTAGACCAACAAGCGGACCAAGTACTACTGGACGGTGGAAGTGAGTCAGACCGTTGAACATATCAAGGCCCGCAAAGAAGGCTAGGATGCCGAGCATCACCGCCTGTAAGAGTCCTATTTCCATGATTGGTGTCCTTATTATTAGATAAGAGTAAAAATGTCAGTTGCACTTTCAGTTGGTACACCTTGAATTGTGCATGTCACCCCAAGTGCTTTTAGTCGTGCAAATTCCGCCACATCTTCAGCATCAACTGAAACTGTTTTAGCAATTTGTTTTTTACCTTCGGCGTAGTGCATGTTACCTACGTTGATACTGCTAATTGGTAAGCCGCCTTCGACCAATTGACGGAAATCTTTTGGAGTACGACAAACCAATAGAATGCGCTGACGAACAGCCGCTTTATGGATGGTTTCGATAGCCTTTTTTACTGTCCAGAAACGGATTGCGATACCATCAGCGATGACCATTTCCATTAGGTTTTGTTGAATAGTGTCTTCTGCTACTTCATCGTTAACGACAACTATAATATTGGCATCTGCAAAACCCACCCACTGCACACCTACTTGCCCGTGAACAAGGCGTTCATCAATACGACTTAAAACGATATTTGGCATGGTCTAATTTCCTTATAGAACTCTTTACTGATTGAATGGGTATATTGTGACGCCTTGCACCACACGGTTAACTTCACCAGTTGGGCATGGGTTATCTGGTCCCAAACCAAGTTGGAGTGATTTTTCACATGCCAACATTTGGCAGAACAAAATGAAGGGGAAGCACAGCCACTGATCGCCAAAGCCTAATACCCCAAGTTCAAAAACCCCTTCTTCATTGAGCGCGACTTCTGAGATAGCAACATGGCCGAGAGCCTGTTTGTCTCGACGGATTTCATTGAACAGGTCCATATCGTATTGACGCGTGTACGACTTGCTAGAAAGTAGCTGAATAACTAATGCTTTGTCGTTAATGGTAAATTTGGGACCATGACGAAAACCTAACGATGAATCGAAAGTCGTCATCACTTTACCCGCGCTGAGCTCCAACGATTTCAATGAAGCTTCTCGCGCTAAGCCGGAAAAGCCACCGCTGCCTAACACAACCAGGCGTTCATAAGGCATGCATGCCAGTGCTTTAATAGCTGGTTGCCACTGTTTTAGCTTGTCTTCACACAAGGTTGCTGTCGCGGCTATTTGTTCATTCCATTGGCTTGGCGACTGCCCACCAAGTAGCGTCAATGTCGCCATCAACATGCAACTGAAACTAGAGGTCATTGCGAAACTTTTATCGTTGGAGCCTTCAGGCATCAGCATGCAGTAAGCATTATCAGCAGTTTGGGCATAATGAGAGAGCCTCCCTTCTCCATTACAGGTTAAAAACAGGTGGTGGCAGTCACTAACCAATTGTTCGACCAGTGCCACTGCGGCGACGCTTTCAGGACTATTGCCAGAGCGTGCATAAGAGACAAGCAGGGTCGGACGAGATGGGTCAAGGTACTGCTCAGGATTTGACACTAAATCGGTCGTTGGAATTGACGTCACTTGGAAACCAACTCCTTGTTGAATAAACGGCGCGGCTGCATCACCAACAAAAGCTGACGTACCTGCACCTGTCAAAATGATGCGTAAGTCAGAGTGTTGTAACAGTGGATTCAAAAATGCACTTACCGCATCATGTTGTTGCTCCAAAATATCGGCCAATGCACGCCATAAGCGTGGCTGATGGCTGATTTCTTTCGCTGTATGAATACCATTATGTTGCTCTAGCCATGGCTGTTCGTAGCCTAAAAATAGGTTCATTAAATCGTCTCCTTACAAACCACTGCATTTGAATAACAGGCTGCGGAATAGACCTCAGTCACTTCCATAACCTTGTGAATTACGATGTCAGCGGGATGGTTTTCAATTTGATTTTGAGAAATGGCCTTAGCCTGATTTGGCAAATATTGGCTAAGGATCGTTACTGGCAACGGACTGGCAGCCAGGTTGTCAAATAAAGCCTTCTGCGATGCTTTCACTTCTGGATGAGTCCAGTAGTAACGAATGCGATCGCTCAGGCTGTAGCTGCAATCAAGGAATTGCTGGTGGCCTTTGCTTGAGTAGTGTGAGCGCCAATAACTTGGTTGTTCATGCATTACCTGTTCAATGGTGTCACGTAAATGCGAAGAGTGATGAGTTCCCAGCCATTCTTTTTCGGCGCGTTCAAGGCCATAGAGAGCTTCACGCAAAGCAAATGTCAGAGCAGGACCCACTTTAAGAATGGCGAAATGGTCACCCACTAGTTGGTGGTAGGCTGGTGGGTTCTGGTAGTCGGTAGAGTGAGCTTCAAACACAAGGTGTGGCTGACTATCGATCATCTTACTCAGTGATTGAGCCTCATGACTTCGATAGTGGTGCACCATATGGTGGTCAAACTCAACGCCCGGCTGAACAACTAAAGCAATAACTCGCGGCCAGACATAACCAAGTCCAGCATCGCTGAATGCCCGATGATGAGCATCCAATGTTGCCAACGCCTTCTCTGGCTTAGTCACTTCGATACACTCTTCCTGCAGCGAGTCAAGTGCACCGCCTGGAGTAGGTACTTCCGTTCCAACTACATAAACAGGCGCTTCACCGCCAATACTTTTCCATGCCTGCTCCGCAACCACACACAGCTTTGCGGCACGATCTGCCATTAGTTCTTCACTAAGAGGCAGTTGGTCATCAACACAAGGCATTGAACAGTCGAGGTGAATTTTCTTAAATCCTGCACAAACATAGTCATGTATCATCTGAGCTGAATATTCCATTGCCTGACTTGAAGATAAGTTTTGCCAACAGTTTGGGCCAAGGTGGTCACCACCCAACACAACTTTATCTGCAGGAAAATTGAGACGTTCAGCTAAAGAGAACACATGGCTAGAAAAATCTTGCGGTGTCATTCCGGTGTAGCCACCAAATTGATTCACCTGATTAGACGTCGCTTCTATGAGCACCAATTGTTTATCTTGTGCCGCTTGTTTAATGGCGGCTTCAAGAACTAGCGGGTGCGCCGAGCAAACAGAGTAAATACCAGTTGATTGGCCTTGCTTATGCTGTTCAATTAAAGAAAGTAACGCTTTCATATTTATTCCTAGTTAACAGTTTGATCGGCAATAATCACTTCAACACCCATTTCAATGAGCGCTCGGTGCGTTGCGTGGGGAATATTGCTATCGGTTACCAATACATCGATTTGGTTTGCTGCGCGGATCATACAAAAGCTCTTTCGCCCAAATTTGCTTGAATCCGTAACAGCAATAATTTGGCGAGCGACTTCGCACATAGATCGGTTAACTTGTGCTTCTTGAGAGTCCGGCGTGGTCACTCCAGCCTGTAGATCGAATCCGTCCACGCCCAGGAACAGCTTGTCAAAAAGGTAAGAGCGGATTTGTTGCTCTCCATGATTTCCAATCAATGAACAAGACGCTCGGCGAAGGCTTCCACCGACAACATGAAGGTCGATGTTTTCGAATTTACTAAGTTGATAAGCAGTATTGAGTGCATTGGTCATGACAACCAATTGTTGCTTGTTCATCAAATACTGAGGCATAAGACCTATTGTGGTACCTGAATCTAAGATAACCGCCTCACCATCGTGAATAAGATTCGCTGCTACTTGAGCAATGGATTGCTTGGCACTGCGATTAAGCTGATCTTTGCGGTACAAAGGTTGGTCAAATGCAAAGTTAGGGTTAAGCGTTGCGCCACCATAACAACGAAATACGCAGCCTTCTTTTTCGAGCAAATTGAGGTCATGTCGAATCGTGACTGCGGAAACATTGTACTGGTCTGAAAACTCATCCACTTTGCCTGAGCCATGGCTACGTATGTGCGCCATAATTTGCTGTCTTCGTTCTGCACTGCTCATATACGAAACCTCTTACGTTTCATTTCACTTTAAGCATGAAATGTTTCGACTTTCTTTTGGTTGGTATTAAAGCAGGACAAATAATAAAAAAGTGAAACCTAGATCACAGCCAATTAGCTTTCGATTTCAGGCTAAAAAACCTTTCACTTTAGGATAAGTGAAAGTATTTACTTTCACTTATGATTGAGGATTACGCATTGAAAGAGCCATAAAGGCTGACTTTCGCAATTTAACAAGTGAAAGAGAGTGAGAAACTGACTCGATTGGTGGAGTTTCGAAGCCCAGCCTGCGTGAGATCACAAACTGGATTATCTGCTGATATTTTTGTGGTTAGCGAAATGCAAAACCAGCCTCGTTCAGGCTGGTTCTATTCGTTCTTGTAGCACTGATTTGGCTAAAAGGTAGGAAGTTGGAAAGCTGAGTTAATCCACTATTCGCACATCAACACCAAGATCAGTGAGCTGGTCGACGTAAGTCTGAGGAATTCCGCTATCTGTGATTAGCATGTTGATCTGCTCAGGACTAGCAATCAGACAAAAGCTATGGCGATCAAACTTCGATGAGTCTGTCACTGCAATCACAGTTTGTGCTGCTTCAAGCATTTTTCGATTGATGTTTGCTTCACCTTGATGAGGAGTTGTAATGCCAGATGTCTTGTCAAAACCATCAACCCCTAAGAACAATTTGTTGAATCGAAAAACCGTCAAAAAGTCCTCGCCGCCTGTCCCATGTACCGAGTAAGAATTGTCACGCATAGTTCCCCCCGTGACCATAACTGATACATTACTTTGATTAGCAAGATGGTAAGCGATGTTAATACCGTTAGTCATAACAACCAAATCTTGCTTCCCTTCCAGATGATAAGCAATTTGCTCTGTAGTCGAGCCTGAATCAAGAATGACTTTGTCACCGTCTACAATCAGTGATGCTGCATACTCTCCTAGCTTCGCTTTAGTATTGTTGTTGAGCTGCTTTTTATCATTGAGTGGTCGCTCAAAGGCAAACTGATTATTGAGCACAGCACCGCCATAACACCTTTTTAAACAGCCTTTCTTTTCTAGATAGTTAAGGTCATTGCGAATCGTAACCTCTGAAACATTGTACAGTTCCGAAAAATGGTTAACTTCACCTTTTTGGTGAGTTTGAATGTAGTGAAGGATCTCTTCACGTCTTTGAGCCGAGGTGGTCATAGGGGAACGTTCCGACAAGTAATCATTTGCTCTAACTAATTTCAACAGAGCACCATAACAAGCACCTTACTCCATGATGTAATGCGGTGTCACCCGACAAGTTAGCTAGTGACACCCTTCTTTCAGGCATTTCATGATAGTTCTTCACGTCTCGTTGCCGTGTGACTTAAATCGTCGACGGCCGCTGCCGATTGAAAACCCATAACTTCGTGAAGCAAGCAACGGGAGAAACACTGAACACTTTAAGCCGCTCTTGATTTGCCGATACGTGTAATTACATTCGGCTAATCTAGAAGTAGGGCGCAAGTACGCTTCAGGCACAATAAATGACAATAGAGACATCGTATTTTTTCAATGAATCATACGACTTATACCTAGACCTAAAAGGACCGAGCTGCGTCTTAAATCAGCCTTTGAAAAACTATTTTCGCCAATAAAAACCGAATCAAAACCG
>NZ_JBFRSN010000078.1:0-14224 GCF_041473595.1 Vibrio sp. 10N.222.46.A1 | reverse complement strand
CATGACTCACAAGTACAATACTTTGAACCCATGAAGTGGGTGGCGAAGCTGCGTGAGATGAAAACAAACAACAACGTGCTGCTGTTCAAAACCGATATGGAAGCCGGTCACGGTGGCGCTTCTGGTCGATTTAAGCGATTAAAAGAAGACGCACTTGAATACGCGTTCTTTTTAGACTTGCTAAAGACTCAGTAGATTCTGCGTAAAAGTGAGTATTCACACCATTTTGTCGCCATTTAGGGGCGACAAAATGGCGACAGAAATTATTAAGCATGCTTAAATACGATTAATCATGAAACCCACCAAATCAGCAAGCCCTTGAAAAGCAAGCAATCACAAGGGTTTACGAGAGGTATAAAAACAAATGAAAGTAATTAGCTTCAACATCAATGGCCTTAGAGCCCGTCTTCATCAGCTTCAGGCTATTATCGATAAGCACCAACCTGATGTGATTGGTCTACAAGAGATCAAAGTGCACGATGAAGCCTTCCCACTAGCCGATGTTGAAGCTATGGGTTACAAGGTTTACTTCCACGGCCAAAAGGCTCACTACGGTGTGGCTATGCTGTGTAAGCAAGAGCCGATTTCGGTACAAAAAGGCTTTCCTACAGACAATGAAGACCATCAAAAACGCATGATCATGGCGACGTTTGAAGACGACAATGGTGAGAAGATCACTGTGCTAAATGGTTACTTCCCTCAAGGCGACAACATCAAGCATGAAACCAAATACCCGTACAAGCGAGAGTTCTACAAAGACTTAATGACGTACCTGAACGATTACCACAACAAAGATGAACAAGTGATCGTAATGGGCGACATTAATATCAGCCCTACCGATATTGATATCGGTATTGGTGAACCTAATGCGAAACGTTGGTTGAAAACCGGTAAATGTTCTTTCCAACCAGAAGAACGCGAATGGTTGAAAACATTGATGGATTGGGGCTTTGTGGACAGCTTCCGTTTGCTACACCCTGAAGTGAACGATCAATATTCGTGGTTTGATTACCGCTCAAAAGGTTTCGTGGACAACCGTGGCCTGCGTATTGATGTAGTCCTAGCAACTCAAAAGCTTGCTGATAAGTGTACTGAAGCGGGCATCGACTACGAGCTACGCGGCATTGAAAAACCGTCAGATCACGCTCCGATTTGGTCGACGTTTAAGTAGTTACTTTTAGGTAACAAAACTTAGCCATATAAAAAAGAGAGGAGTTAATATCTCCTCTCTTTTTTCTTCGTGACTCGATCTGCCATATACCTAATTAAGCGGCCAAGCGGTCGTGCCGTCAACATCTAACGGCGTCTTAGCAAATTCATCTAAGCAATAGCCTTGATTAGATGATGCAAAATATGTCAAAGGCATGTTACTTAGACTAAGAGCAGTGACTTGTTGCTTCGCTTTATCACTGAAACTGAATCCCCACATATCTAAGTATTGTGTCATATCCCTTTCTGCAACGTAGCTTAATGCGATAAGTAACCAGTCATTGTTGGTGATGCCTTCGGCTTCCTGTTTGGTGTAATCTGAAAAACCAATCGAGCCTTTACCGTTGTTCCAAAGAGTATCACTGGCTTTCAAGCGATTAAACTCGCGTTCAATCAAGTGTAAGCGCCCTAGTAAATGCCAACCTGAATTCAATACACCTTGCTGCTCAGTCAACATCATCATTTGAATGAACATACGAGCCCCCCAACTCCAACCCGTTTGATTTTGAGCCGCCATAAAAGCGTTTGGATCTGGTTGAGTTCGGCTCTGCTGTAAAAGTTGATACTGCCCTTTAAAGTCTAGGCTTTGGCAAGACGATACCTTTGTCGTGTCTTTGTAATACTTTGATTTACTAAAATACGAATAATAGTTGGTTGTTGAGTGGCCTTCCCATCCAGCGAATCTAAAACGTCCTCTTTCCAGTCCATGACCAAGCTCGTGCAAATCACCATGCCCTAGAGGATGAAAAGACCAATAAGCATCGTAAGGGTTTCCTGAACAACCGTAACCACAAGTCGCTTGATCGGCATTCATGTGCTTCACAATATCAATGTTCGCAATTTCCCAACCCTTTGCCTCTCCGTATTGATGAATTTCAGCAATTTCATCAATTCCTGGCCCTTTGAAACCTGCAAGTGCATGAGGAAGGTTGTGTACGTAACGCTCAGTGGCGAGAGCCATATCATGCGGCTGTGCCCAATCAGAAGCTCCAATAGACTCTTTCATCTTGTCTAGCTTAGAGTGAACTTCAAATCCGGGAGTCACCAACTCAGCCCAATCAAACTTTCCTTCTTCAAGCTGCGCGACAAAGCTATCGTTGTCCGCTTTACTTCGCCAAACAGGGTGTTGGGCAACATTTTCAAAACGGAGCTCTACATCGATATCGTTGGTATCAAAATGAACTTGTAATGTCCCGCCATAGGCAGAGGTCAGGTATATCGTTTCTCCATGTTTTACGGGGTAAGTTACCGAAGTCAAAAACTTCGGCCTTGCATAGCCGTCTTTACCCGAAAACTCATGAGTCGCACCACTACGTAGTGTGTTAAGGGCAATCGACGTTGCCACTTTGTTATTATCTAATCGCGTCACTTTGATCGTCTTACCCGGTAAGGCGTATACACCCGCCGCACGGAAATTTCTCTTTGACTCTAAAGTAATATTCTTGCTGATGAGAGGGACATTCTTAAAGTTCTTGGTGCTGAAGTTCCCTAAACTCGGCTGTGCTGCATTATGTTGTCGAGTGTTGTATGTCGCGTAATCACTGTAATACGATCGAAGAAAGTCGATTCTATCTGTTACGTCTTTACCCATTGGGTACTTAACGTCTTGTCGGTAGCGATCAGCAAGTAGCAGTAACAGCTTTTCATATTCGTAGTTCTTGGATGCAAAGAGATCAATTTTTTTGCTATCAAGCGTCGTTAGGTGTGAACGAATACTGTTCGCTGCCTTATAGAACTCTTCATCCATGTTGGACTCATCTGGGCAAGATTTGTCATCACATAAATTTAAGTCAACAGTGAAACTATCGAGTTTCAGGCGCTGTAAAAGTGCTTGCTGTTTGACGATATTATCTGGCATGCGATCAATCAGTTGCGTTGAATCCCAATTTGACAGCCCTAGCCTGCGCCAATAGTTATCACCAACATACGTCATATGCATTTCTGCAAATAGTGCGTTGCCTAAGTCCGTCATACCGCCATCAAGATGCAAGTACAGCACGGGAATCTTTCTGTTGAACGCCAAACGTAACCCCGTCATTACATCGTTAATTTCGTCACCATCATTTAACTTTTGAGACAAAATCAATAAATCAGGGTTGTTCGTTTCAATACATTGGCTTAATTTGCTGCCGTCACAGGCGTTATCATCATTGATAACCATCGAAGGATTGATGTTGCTCGTTAGCCAGTTTCGCGTTGCTTTGTCATCAGGAAAATAATAAGACTGATCCATCTGAGCCAAGACAACATTCTTAGGTGAACTTGTGCCTGATGCCCAACCCACCAAGTTTTTCAACCACACTTCCATTTCTGCGTTGACTGAATCCGTTGAACGTTGCTTAGTTCGAAATGGGTTACTTGCTAACGCAGCGTAACGACTACCGCTCGATGTATAACCTGCAATACCAATCGCAAGCTCTTGGTCAGTATATCCACTCTGCATCGCTTTATTGGTTTGCAGGATGACATCGTTGAAGCCGTAAGTTGGTAAGATTATCGCGGCATCGTGTGTTGGATCCCAATGAAGATTGCGCAGCGGCGTGCCGTCTGAATTTTTAGACAGAGACTGTTTAATTTGACTGTAATCAGATTTGTATTGGGCAACGAGCGTTTGGCTGGCGTCAATAAACTCATTGGCATTAGATACAAGGGATGCATCTCCGGATTCAAGCGCTTTTTGTACCGCCGTTTTACTCGGAGGTTGAGCGGAATCACTAGAACCACCACATGCAGAAAGTAGTAGAGACGGCGGCAGAATTAGACACAAAGATAAGATGTTTTTTTTCATTGTTATACGACACTCAAAAAAATTGGAGCAAGTGTATCTATGGGTTTACTTAAGTCAATTGATTCGACTAATGGGTTCGTAATTTATGGAGTGAATTTAACAAATACCACTTAAACTTATTAGAACCCGAACAATTGAATTGAAATTAAAAACGGCGCTACAAGAGCGCCGTTTATCTAAGAAAATCTGTATCGTAGAGTTAACTTAACGGCCTTAAGTAAGCAAGGAAACGCTTCTCTGCAAATTTGAAAATCGCAATGATGATAAACGTTAGCGCCATGTAGAATAGACCTGCAGTTAGAAAAGACTCGAATGGAGCGTAGTAGCGTGAGTTGACCAAACGTGCTGCGCCAGTTAGGTCCATAATGGTTACGATACCTGCTACTGCAGAGCCATGAAGCATAAAGATAACTTCGTTACTGTAAGCCGGTAATGCACGACGCAGAGCACTTGGCAAAATGATGCGGCGGTAAGTCTTTGGTGTGCTCATGCCGTACGCTTTTGCTGCTTCAACTTCACCTTTCGGTAAGCCATTAATAGCACCACGAATGATCTCTGCAGTATATGCTGATGTGTTTAGAATAAACGCAACTAAAGCACAGAACCACGCGTTTTCCCATAGTGTATCTTTTACTGGGAAGAATTGGTCCATACCGTAGTAAATCAGGTACAACTGCACCAATAACGGCGTACCACGGAAGAAATAAATGAACGACCAAGCTGGTGCATTAATCATCATATTTGGACTGTTACGAGCGATAGCTAATGGTATGGCTACGAATAAGCCAACAATCAAAGCGACACAAACCATCCAAGCCGTTGTCCACAAACCACCAAGGTAAATCGGCAGGCTTTCAATTATCAATGAAAAGTCCATAACTACCTCGCGTGGATACTGAATTTACGTTCAACCAACTTAAGTAAGCCCGTCGAAACACTGGTGAAGAATAAGAAGATGATTGCTACCGTCATATAGAAGGTAAATGGCATTTTGGTTGAACCCGCCGCCAGAGCGCTAACACGTACCATGTCTTCAAGGCCAATAATAGAAACCAGCGCGGTAGTTTTTAGTAAAACCAACCAGTTATTACCAAACCCTGGCAGTGCGTGACGAATCATTTGCGGTAATAGAATACGACGGAACGCTAAAACAGGGCCCATGCCATAAGCCTTTGCCGCTTCCATCTCACCGCTGTCGACAGCCATTATTGCACCACGGAAGGTTTCTGCCATGTACGCGCCAAAGATGAAGCCAATGGTTAAGACACCAGCAATAAATGGGCTAACATCAATATAATCAGGTAGGTAAGCGGTCCATTCGTGGTTAGGGTCACTTGATGTGAACCACTCATTGAGCCACTCATTGATGGAATACAAACTGTTGTTTAAAAGGATTTGTCCACCAAAGAAAATCAGCATCATCAATACGAGATCGGGGATACCTCGAATAACGGTTGTGTAGAGGGTTGCAATAGCACGAGCCCAGCGGTAAGGCGCTAGTTTTGCTAAGGCACCTAGCATACCAAGAACCATAGCTAAAATTAGCGACAGTAAGGCAACTTCGATTGTAAGCACCGCCCCTTTCAGGATCGACGCTTCATATCCTTGTAAATCAAACATAATGAATTCCAACAGAACTGCGAAAAAGTTGGTAAGACAGGGAGAGGTGAGCCTCTCCCTTAAGAAGTGACGCTAGAGATTACTTACCGTATACGTCGTAGTTGAAGTATTTAGCAGCGATATCTTGGTAGATGCCTTTTTCACGTAGCGAAAGGATTGCAGCATCTAATTGCTTAGTCAGATCTTTGTCTTGCTTACGTAGAGCAATACCAAAACCTTCACCGAACCACTTAGGATCAGTTAGTGATGGACCAACAAACTCGTAGTCTTCACCACCCGCTTTGTTTAGTACACCTTCTTCTAGAGCAGATGCATCACCCAGTACAGCAGCAACACGACCGTTAGCTAGATCAAGGTAAGCTTCGTCAAATGAACCGTAACGAACGATTTCTACTGTGTCGCCGTAGTTATCTGTTAGGTACTTGTCGTGAGTTGTTGCACGTTGAACGGCAATTTTTTGACCACTTAGATCATCAAAGTTAAGGCCTGCACCTTTTTTAGCGATGAACTTGTTTGGGATAAGTGCGTATTTACCTGTGAAATCGATCTTTTTCTTGCGCTCTTCCGTGATAGACATTGCCGCAATGATCGCATCATATTTACGAGCAAGCAGAGAAGGAATAATACCATCCCAATCTTGTGCAACGATCTTACACTTCACCTGCATTTCAGTACAAAGCGCGTTAGCCATATCGACATCGAAGCCTTTCAGCGAACCGTCAGCTTCTGTCCAGCTAAATGGAGGGTAAGCACCTTCAATACCGAAACGTACTGTTTTCCATTCTTTTGCTTGAGCTACGCCCGTTGCAGCAGTTGCAGCAAGTGCCGCGACTAATAACCACTTTTTCATATCCCTACTCCTGTGATTTAGGTTTTTATGTTTTGCTAATTTTAATATTGTGTTTGTTGTTACTTATTAACTTACTTGTTGTGTTTCATTGTTAACACTGTCGCCATTTACCTTAGCAACAGCATTTCAATTCTGATTAGTAAATCGATGAGATAAATTGTTGTAATCGCTCAGATTCAGGCTCAGTAAACAGTTTAGCTGGATCGCCCTGTTCTTCCACCAAGCCTTGATGTAAGAACATCACATGATTTGATACGTCACGAGCAAAAGCCATTTCATGTGTTACCACAAGCATGGTTCTTCCTTCTTCTGCTAGATCGCGCATTACACCAAGTACTTCCCCTACTAACTCAGGATCAAGTGCCGATGTTGGTTCATCAAATAGCATTACTTCAGGATCAACCGCTAACGCTCTTGCAATCGCCGCACGCTGTTGCTGTCCGCCAGATAAATGACCCGGGTAGTAATCTTTGCGTTCATATAGCCCTACTTTCTTCAGTAGCAGCTCAGCATTTTCAATCGCTTGTGCTTTAGGTACACCTAAGACGTGAACAGGCGCTTCGATAACATTTTCGAGAACGGTCAGATGAGACCACAGGTTGAAACCCTGAAAAACCATCGCCAGACGAGAACGGATTCGCTGTACTTGTTTTTCATTGGCAGGAACAGAAACACCTTGGCGGTTGTTTTTCATTTGAATTAATTCACCATTAACCCAAATCTCGCCAGCAGTAGGTGTCTCTAAAAGGTTGATACATCTAAGGAAAGTACTTTTACCCGACCCTGAAGATCCGATAATCGATACTACATCGCCTTTATGCGCAGAAAGTGAAATTCCCTTTAAAACTTCATTTTGACCAAACGTTTTGTGTAAATCCTTTATGTCCAGCGCTGGTACATCTTTCATGCGCTTTCTCTCCCAAGTTTGTGAAAATGCAAGGTACTCCGACCTTTTCATGCGATACAAACTAGCACCACACGAAACAACATGCAACAAATTATTAACCTAATAATTGAGAATAAATAGCGATTAACTCTGACTTATTATGCAATGAATAGCGTTTTAGTCTCAATTTACTGAATGAAATGTATCAACAAGCTGTAATTGCGACTCTGACATTGTTTAAATAAAGTTAATCAAAATGAGATTCTCGTAGCTTGATGCCTCACAAGAAAAACACGTTTTGTGAACTTAAAAACTGCGCTTCCGACAAAATCTAACACCCGCAGTAGTACACCAAACTCACTATACGAGAACGTCATTTAAAGGCCGTTGAGTGGTTAAAACTCCATAGGCAACTAAGAGACCAGTTGCTAATAGTAAAACCACTCAGTAAGTCAGAGGTATCCGGCTGATGCTATGTAGAGCAAGGCATGAAGAAGATAGCTAACGTCAATTTGTGAAAACTAATTACACAATTCATCAACGGTACGTTAATGAATCGCTTCGTTTTGTAGCTTTCTTTCACATAAACTCATAAAGTGATCAAGATCAATCACCCTAAAGGGTAAGCTTGTTAGACTCAGCAGCAAAGAATAAGGCGTTAAAAATGCCAAACATTTCTTTTAACTTAGCTGCATAAAGCACATCAAAACCGTGCAACATAATATTAATAAGTTATAACTAAGAAATAACGCAATTACGCAATTACGCAATTACGCGAAATTTTATAATTCAATTTTAGAATTACTAACATAAAAATATGAGGAATCTATGTCAGACGTTGTGAATAATGCGAACTCTGAAGTAGAAGAGAAAAGCTATAAAGAGCTACACCGCCCTGCTTCTGAATTTGAGAGCCGCTCAGATTACTTAGATCACGAACTTCAAATCATGAAGCCTCGTCGTTTTGGCCTAAACCTTCCAGGCCGTGATTTCCGTTTTGAACTTGAAGATCTTGTTCCTGCACTTGCTGGTACCATCGGTATCATCGCGATGTACTCTGCAGTAATGATGTCTTGGGCTGATGGCCTAACTCAAGCTTGGGATCACGTAAACCTAGGTAAAGACTTCGCGATTGAAGTTGCTCGTGTAGAAATGCTGATTCCTGCACTGCTGTTCTGTATCCTTGCTTCTGGTTTCTTCAACCCGAAAGCAAACCTTGCCGGTAACCACGGCCCAATGATTCCTCTTATTGGTACCATCGCTCTCGCTGGTGCTCACCCTCTTGCATTGGCTATCCTTATCGGTGTCTTCGGTCTAATCCTAAGTTTCCTAAAAGGCGGCTCCAAGCTGGTTAACCTGACTTCGGAAGGTACCGCTGGTGGCTTGCTCATTTTCTTAGGCCTAACAGGCACCATGAGCCAAATTAACTCAATTCAAGCATGGGCGGTTGGTCTTCAATCTTCTACTGTTGAAGCGGGTAGCATGGGTTACGTTGGTTTAATCGTTCTTGCTATTACTATTGCTATCTATGCTTTCTTAGCAAAAGTGAACAAGCGTTGGTTAGCTATCCCAGTTTGTGCATTCACAGGCCTTGCTATTGCATTAGCATTGGGCGCTGGTTTCGATATCGTATTCGAAACTGAAATGGGTATCCCAAACCTAAACCCAGTTTACTGGTGGGGTTCGACTTCTGAAGGTTGGATGCTTGGCTTGCCAAACGTTGAACACTTCATCGCTTCTCTACCATTTGCAATCCTAGCGGTAGCGATGTGGTCACCTGATTTCCTAGGTCACCGTATCTTCCAAGAACTAAACTACCCTAAAAAGTCTGAAAAAGTTCTGATGGACGTTGATGACACTATGACTATGTGTTCAGTTCGTCAAATGGTAGGTACAGCGGTTGGTGGTGGTAACATCACGTCTTCTTGGGGTACTTACATGATCCCAGCAGCAATCGCGAAACGTCCAATTCCTGGCGGCGCAATCTTGCTTGGTTCTCTATGTATTATTGTTGCGATTCTTGGTTTCCCAATGGACGTTGCAGTATGGCCACCAGTGATGCGTGTTGCGCTACTTGTAGGTGTATCTCTACCTCTACTTGAAGCGGGTATGCAAATGGTTAAGGATTCAAAGGATTCTCAAGCAGCTGGTATCTGTATCTTCGGTTCAGCGGTTGTTAACCCTGTATTAGCATGGGCTCTGACTATGCTTCTTGATAACAACGGTCTAATTGGTGATAAAGAGCGCGCGAAGCGTCTATCATTTGTAGACAAGATTGTAATCCCAGTTGGCGTTTTAGTTATCTGTTTAGTAGCAATGCTTGCAGTTGGTATGCTAGAAAGTCAGTATGGCCTAAAAGCTTGGCTATAATGCTCATTACTACACAAAAGTAGTATCGGGATTAAAAAAAAGTTTGGGTGGCAACCCCTGCCACTCAAATTTTTTCAACTTTTTTTGGCATTTATTGATTTAGTTTAAGGTTTGCAGAAATTTTTTAGCGTAGTCTTGAATACATAGAGTAAAGACAACATATAAAAGGTAGTGACAATATATATAACCATATGACGCTCATATGCTCATATATATTGTTATTAATAAGAGTGTACTACCCTTACGAGGGGCGCTGGCTCAACAGTGTTAATGTACGTATTTTTTCTACTAAAAAGGTAGGTATGTCATGGCAGAGCAATTTGCTAAAGCTTGGGAAGATTTTGCTGCAGGTGAGTGGCAAAGCGAAGTAAACGTTCGTGATTTCATTCAAAAGAACTACACGCCATATGAAGGCGACGAGTCTTTCCTAGTTTCTGAGGGTACTGAAGCAACTAACAAGCTTTGGTCTTCGGTAATGGAAGGTATCAAACAGGAAAACGCAACTAAAGCACCTGTAGATTTCGATACTTCTGTTATCTCTACCATTACTGCTCACGATGCAGGTTACATTGAGAAAGATCTTGAGACTATCGTTGGTCTACAAACTGAGAAGCCACTAAAACGTGCAATCATCCCTAACGGTGGTGTACGTATGGTTGAAGGTTCTTGTAAAGCATACGGTGAAACTCTTGACCCAATGGTTTCAAAAATCTACTCAGAATACCGCAAAACACACAATGCTGGCGTTTTCGATATCTACACTCCTGATATCCTAAAATGTCGTAAGTCTGGTGTTCTGACTGGTCTTCCTGATGCTTACGGCCGTGGTCGTATCATTGGTGACTACCGTCGTGTTGCACTTTACGGTATCAACTTCCTAATGAAAGACAAAGCTGCTCAATTCGCTTCTCTACAAGAGCGTTTCGAGAACGGCGAAGATCTTGCTGCTACAATGCAATTGCGTGAAGAGATCTCTGAGCAACATCGTGCTCTAGGTCAAATCAAGCAAATGGCTGAGAAATACGGTTTCGATATCTCTGAGCCAGCTCAAACTGCTCAAGAAGCTATTCAGTGGACTTACTTCGGCTACCTAGCTGCTGTTAAATCTCAAAACGGTGCTGCAATGTCTCTAGGTCGTACTTCGACTTTCCTAGACATCTACATCGAGCGTGATATCGCTGCTGGCAAAATCACAGAAGACCAAGCACAAGAGATGATCGACCACTTCGTAATGAAGCTGCGTATGGTTCGTTTCCTACGTACTCCTGAGTACGATGAGCTATTCTCTGGCGACCCAATCTGGGCTACAGAGTCTATGGGTGGTATGGGTGTTGATGGTCGTACGCTAGTAACGCGTTCGAACTTCCGTTTCCTTAACTCTCTATACACTATGGGTCCTTCTCCAGAGCCAAACATCACTGTTCTTTGGTCTGAGCAACTACCTGACGGCTTCAAGCGTTTCTGTGCGAAGGTATCTATCGATACTTCTTCTATCCAGTACGAAAATGATGACCTAATGCGTCCTGACCTTGGTTCTGATGATTACGCAATCGCTTGTTGTGTATCACCAATGATCGTTGGTAAGCAAATGCAGTTCTTCGGCGCTCGTGCTAACCTTGCAAAAACTATGCTTTACGCAATCAACGGCGGCGTTGATGAGAAGCTTAAAATGCAAGTTGGCCCAGTTGGCGACAAGATCACTGACGAAGTACTTAACTACGATGACGTAATGGGTCGCCTAGACACATTCATGGATTGGTTAGCTAAGCAATACGTGACAGCTCTAAACAGCATTCACTTCATGCACGACAAGTACAGCTACGAAGCGTCTCTAATGGCTCTTCATGACCGTGACGTTCGTCGTACTATGGCTTGTGGTATCGCTGGTCTGTCTGTTGCAGCTGACTCACTGTCTGCAATCAAATTCGCGACTGTTAAACCAATCCGCGACGAAGATGGCATTGCAACTGACTTCGAAATCGAAGGCGATTACCCTAAATACGGTAACAACGACTCTCGTGTAGATGACATTGCTTGTGAACTAGTTTCTACGTTCATGAACAAGATCCGTAAGCTTAAGACTTACCGTGATTCAATCCCTACACAGTCAGTTCTTACTATCACGTCTAACGTGGTATACGGTAAGAAAACAGGTAACACTCCAGACGGTCGTCGTGCTGGCGCTCCTTTCGCTCCTGGTGCAAACCCAATGCACGGTCGTGATGAGAAAGGCGCTGTAGCTTCACTAACGTCTGTAGGTAAACTACCGTTTGCTGATGCTCAAGATGGTATCTCTTACACTTTCTCTATCGTGCCAAACGCACTAGGTAAAGAAGAAGATAGCCAACGTGCTAACCTTGCAGGCCTAATGGATGGTTACTTCCACCACGAAGCTGGCATTGAAGGTGGTCAACACCTTAACGTGAACGTTCTTAACCGTGAAACTCTAGAAGACGCAGTTAAGCACCCTGAGAAATACCCTCAGCTAACGATTCGTGTTTCTGGTTACGCTGTACGCTTTAACTCTCTGACTACAGAGCAGCAAGCTGACGTAATCGCACGTACATTTACTGAGTCTCTATAAGCTCACGCTCAATAGACAGTAAAAACTATTAGCCTCGCCAATGTGCGGGGCTTTTTTATATCTACTCTAAATCTCATCAATACCCCCTCCCCCAAGAAAGATTAGATTGGCCACAAAAAGCACACTCGCATTCACTTTTTTTCTACAAATCCACTCAAACTACGGTACTATTTCTGTTCATCATTTTAGAGTAACCGCTACATGAAATACCTTCGTTATTTACCACTGATTCTCCTCTCTTGTTCATCACTGGCATCTGAACGCTCTACGTTAACTTTTGCGTTAGACAACGATGGTATCTTTGGTGTCGATCAAGACTATACCAACGGTTTATTTCTGGGTTACACATCGTCAAGTATTACGCCATACGCTTGGGTAAAACCATTGAGCCTTTCCTATTGGGGCGCAAGCTCTTTAGATAAGTGGGAAATCACCATTGGTCACAAGATGTACACGCCTTCTGACATTGAATTAGAAAAACCATCAGCCAATGATCGTCCATACGCAGGTTACCTACATACAGAATTCAACTACATCAGCTTGAACCCACAACAAGCCCAGCGTTTTAACATCACGTTTGGTACTACAGGCGAGCGAGCACTTTCCGAAGACGCTCAAAAACTGGTTCACTCAATCACTAAATCAGACGAACCTATGGGTTGGAAGTATCAAGTTGATGATGAGTACGCAGGTAGCCTTGGTTACTTAAGTCATTTCAACCTAATGCGTAATCAAGCATTAGCGAATACTGACTTCGAGATATCTAACGTATCAGAGATCAACGTTGGTAATTTTAGAAGCGACATTTCTACTGGATTTATGTTCCGTTGGGGTACTGACTTGGGCGGCAACTTTGGCGCAGCGAACATCAGCACAGAAAACCCATTCAAAGCAGGCATGATAGGTGCTTCAAATACAGGTTGGTTTACTTACGCAGGTCTTGAAGGGCGTTACCGATTTAATGACCTGACTGTCGAAGGGGATCGTTCCGGTGTTAATGATTATGCAAAGAAAAATGGCCAAGATCCTGCGATCTACGATGTCACTTTAGAGAACATTCAAGCGACAGCGATACTTGGTGTTGCTTGGTATAACCAATACGTTGGTGCATCTTTCGCACTTACCGCAAAAACACCCGATTACCAAGAAGCAACAAAGTCAGTGTACGGTACTGGTGGCATCACTATGTTTGCTTTCTTCTAGCCATAGAAAAGGCTTTCACCGCCTGCTTTTCAAGTTAAATAAAGGCAATCATCTTCACAGGTGATTGTCTTTATTTTTAAAGACCTAGTTACCATTTGACCCTATTTTATGTACCGTTTTTGTAATAAAATAAACGGTATAAATTCCTATACGAGAATAGCTCATGTCTACAACTGGTCGCATTCACTCATTCGAATCTTGTGGTACTGTCGATGGCCCTGGTATCCGCTTTATTGTGTTTCTTCAAGGCTGCTTAATGCGTTGTATGTACTGCCATAATCGCGATACATGGGATCTTCATGACGGAAAGGAAGTAACGGTCGAAGAGATCATTAACGAAGCAAAATCATACCGTCATTTCATGAAAGCCTCTGGCGGTGGTATCACCTGTTCAGGTGGCGAAGCGATGCTACAACCTGAGTTTGTTCGTGATTTTTTCCGCGCGGCTCAAGCTGAAGGCATCCACACTTGTCTTGATACTAATGGCTATATTCGTAAACACACTGAAGTGGTCGATGAAGTACTAGAAGCCTCTGATCTGGTAATGCTGGATCTTAAACATATGCGAGATGAAATTCACCACGATTTCATTGGTGTATCAAACCGACGTACTCTGGATTTTGCACGCTACCTACACAAAATAGGTAAGAAGACGTGGATTCGTTATGTGATTGTTCCTGGCTACACAGATACGCCAGAAGATGCGCATCTTCT
>NZ_JBFRSN010000077.1:0-5526 GCF_041473595.1 Vibrio sp. 10N.222.46.A1 | reverse complement strand
GTACCAACAAATGGGTCTGTTGCAATTTTAAATGCTAGCGCTGAGAACGGTTCTTTGTCGTCTGCATGACGCTCTGCTTCGTTCTCGTCTTCATCGATACCTTTAATTGCAGGTACATCGACAGGAGAAGGAAGGAAGTCAACAACTGCATCTAGAACAGCTTGTACACCTTTATTTTTGAATGCACTACCACATGTAGCAAGTACGATTTCATTATTAAGGGTACGAGTACGAAGACCTTGTTTGATTTCAGCTTCTGTTAGTTCACCTTCTTCAAGGTACTTATCCATCAGCTCTTCATTTGCTTCTGCAGCAGCTTCAACAAGTTCTGTACGATATTCTTCAGCCATTTCTTGCATGTCTGCAGGAATATCTTCGTACGTGAAAGTCATGCCTTGGTCAGCTTCGTTCCAGTTAATCGCCTTCATCTTGATAAGATCGACAACGCCTTGGAAGTTTTCTTCAGCACCAATGTTCAGTTGAATTGGAACAGGAGTTGCGCCTAGGCGATCCTTGATCTGTTCAACTACACGCAAGAAGTCTGCGCCTGTACGGTCCATTTTATTAACGAAAACCATACGTGGAACTTGGTATTTATCAGCTTGACGCCATACAGTCTCTGACTGAGGTTCAACACCAGATGAGCCACAGAACACAACAACTGCACCATCAAGTACACGCAGAGAACGTTCTACTTCGATTGTGAAGTCAACGTGCCCCGGAGTGTCGATGATATTAATACGGTGGTCAGAGTACTGAGCTTCCATACCACGCCAAAACGTAGTAGTTGCTGCTGAAGTGATCGTAATACCGCGCTCTTGCTCTTGCTCCATCCAATCCATGGTTGCTGCACCATCGTGAACTTCGCCGATTTTGTGAGAAAGACCGGTATAGAACAGAATACGTTCACTTGTGGTTGTTTTACCTGCATCTACGTGAGCAACGATACCGATATTACGGTATTGCTCAATAGGAGTTTTACGAGCCACGGTTGAATCCTCTTATTAGAGACTTAGGGACTATTGCTATGTCTAGATTATGCGCTAGAAGCGATACTTCGCTAAAAAGTGCTTGCCCTAGAAATAGCAATAGTTCCTAGCATAAGCATAGGAACTAAAGAAGTGCTGCAAGGAAACTTGCAGCACTAAAAAGGTATTACCAGCGGTAATGTGCGAACGCTTTGTTTGCGTCAGCCATACGGTGAACGTCTTCACGTTTCTTAACCGAAGTACCTTTGTTCTCAGACGCGTCTAGCATTTCAGCAGCTAGGCGTTGAGCCATAGATTTTTCACCACGCTTACGCGCAGCTTCAACTACCCAACGCATAGCAAGAGCGTTACGGCGAACCGGACGAACTTCTACAGGTACTTGGTAAGTTGAACCACCCACACGGCGAGATTTAACTTCTACCGCTGGACGAACATTTTCAAGAGCTTCTTCAAATACAGCTAAGTGATCTTTACCAGATTTCTCAGCCATAACTTCTAGTGCAGTGTAAACAATCTTCTCTGCAGTAGATTTTTTTCCGTCAACCATAAGGATGTTAACGAATTTTGCCAGCAGCTCAGATTTGAACTTAGGATCTGGAAGGATCTTACGCTGGCCTATTACGCGACGACGTGGCATGGAATTTCTCCGTTGTCTTCTTCAGGTTTTTTCCAAAACTTTTCAGAATAATAAATAAATAGTGTTTGGCCTTACTTAACGCTTTCTTTTAAAAAAAGACGCATTAAGACTTAGGACGTTTCACACCATACTTAGAACGACCTTTCTTACGGTCGTTAACGCCTGCACAGTCAAGTGCACCGCGAACAGTGTGGTAACGCACACCTGGTAAATCTTTAACACGACCACCACGGATAAGAACAACACTGTGTTCTTGAAGGTTATGACCTTCGCCGCCGATGTATGAAGTAACTTCAAAGCCGTTAGTTAGACGAACACGACATACTTTACGTAGTGCTGAGTTCGGTTTTTTTGGAGTAGTAGTATATACGCGAGTACATACACCACGTTTTTGTGGGCACGCTTCTAGTGCAGGCACGTTGCTTTTAACAACCTGCTTTACACGAGGAGTACGTACCAACTGGTTAATAGTTGCCATTAACTAGCTCCTGATTTACTTGAAAGTAAGCTTGATGAAAAATCTAGCCCTATTACACATAGTGTAAATAGGGACGCAAAATTCTATTCAGCAGTGGGATGTGTGTCAAGAAATATACAGATCTTTTTTAGCCGTCTAGAGCTCAGGATGGTCTTTTTTTAACCACACTGATAAAATGCAGCTACCAAGTGACTGATTTGTCGTTCAAAACAGTCAGTTTTACGAATCCATCGAAGTCCACTTGATCCAGGGTGCTTGAAGCAAGTTGTTGTAAACCTCGACTATAAAGATCTGTTTTTAATACCGACACATGTTTAACGGTGGAGATTTGATTGAATAACTCATGATTTGGAAGGCAAACATACACCGCATCTTCAACCAAAAGGATATGGTCCTTTTGTTGCGAGTACATCAATGCAAGCTTGAGTTTGTCTACTGATTTTACAATATGAAGCATAACGTTCCCTAGAAAGTCAGTATTTTTTGGCTCTGAGCTAACTTCTGCGTCAACTCATTCATTTCTAGCGCAGTCACATCGATCAGTAAGTTATCAGTCGAGAGACCAAACTGATTGAGGCTATGTTGACACACGTAAACCTGCTCGATGTCGTAGAGGTCCATAAGCTTGAATGCAGAAATATAGTCACGTGATAAGGATTCATCAGGCTGTTGCGCTTTGAGAAGCTGTGTAACGCCATCAGCGACAAAGAATACGCTGATGTCTTCACTGTAAGCTGAAGCCGCTAACAATGCGTCTAGCCCTTCCCTACCTGCAGCCGTTGTATGAGGAAAGCTGTTAAATATAAATGCTAATGAGCTCAAAACTGGACAACCCTATCTTGCGTCAGAAGTGCTTCAGATAAACTCCCTAAGCCAGCTTGGGTAAACCCTGTCGCCAAGTTAGAGGCAATTAATTGATGTTGCGCCGCTTCTTCAGTGCTGATAACTCCACGCCTTAGCGCAGCAGCAACACATGTCTCTAGGCTAACATTGTGCTCGTCCGCCAGTTTTTGCCAAGCGGCAGCTAAGTCAAATTCATCATTAGCCGGCACAGTAATGCCAGAGCCATTACTGACGCCGTCTTGATAGAAGAACACACTGTGAAGTTTGTGGCCCTGTTTCAATAGAGCCACAGCAAACTGATAAGCACTTCTTGCGGATTGTGAGCCGTAAACGGGTCCATTAACTAAGAGTGTATAGCTTAACAACCCTCTTCATCCTCTGTTTTACGTTGACGGATGTACAAGTACACTGTGTGCTTAGAGATATTCAATCGCTCAGCAACGCGGTTAATCGCGTCTTTGATGTCGAAAATACCTTTGTCGTATAGCTCCATCACGATTTGGCGATTTTTGGTGTTGTTCGATACAGATTTGTCTGCATTGATCTCTTCAATCGTGCGTTCAACCGTTTGGTCGACAAGTTCTTCAACATCACTAGCAAAGTTAACAGATGACGCAGCTTCGTCCGCGTCTTGCGTAGGCATGAAAGATTGCAGAACTTGTGAGAATGGCGCATCTAAGTTCACGTTAATACACAATAAGCCAATCACTCGGTCTTCACCATTGCGGATAGCAACCGTGATCGACTTCATTAGTACCCCGCCTTTAGCGCGAGTAAAATATGAACGAGAGAAGTTACGCTTAGAACCTTCAATATCTTTCAACATTTTCAATGCAAGATCGGTGATTGGCGAACCAACCTGACGACCTGTATTTTCACCATTGGCAATTTTAATCGCAGATGTATTGAGGTCTTCTAAAGAGTGTAAAACGATTTCACAAAACGGACCGATCAGACTCGCAATACCATCAACTACGGCCTCATAAGATCTTAAGATAATTTTATCGTGTTCACTGAATGGCATGACATGGACTGATTCCATTTCGAGTAACATGTCCGCATTGACTGTTTCTGTAGTAGTCACTTATTCCTTACCTTCGTGTGAAAAATCAACAAATTTATGTAAGTTTATCAGAAAATTTTAATTGCACACCTAGCTAACATTGCAACTAGTGATTTAGAACAAGTTTAAAAATCAAATACTCATATTCAAGTCATAAAAAAAGCCTAACTTAAAGTTAGGCTTTTTATTCAATCAACGTATTTTAGCACGAGGCTTTTAACCGATATTATTGTGCAGGAGCTGCTTCAGCGTTATCGATGTTTAGTAGTTCTACTTCGAATACTAGCGTTGAGTTAGCTGGGATAGTCGGTGTGTCTTGCTCACCGTATGCTAGCTCTGGCGGGATAACGAACTTGTACTTAGAACCCACTTGCATCAGTTGTACGCCTTCAGTCCAGCCTGGGATTACGCGGTTTAGTGGGAATGTTGCTGGTTCGCCACGATCGTAAGAGCTGTCGAACTGAGTACCGTCTGTTAGCGTACCTTTGTAGTGTACTTGAACCGTATCAGTGTCTTTTGGAGAAGCGCCTTCACCAGCCGTCATTACTTGGTAAAGTAGACCAGATTCAGTTTGCTTAACGCCTTCAGTTTTAGCGAACTCAGCGCGGAAGTCATCACCCGCTTTCTTCACTTCTGCAGACTTTTCTGCCGCTTGTGCTTGCATCGTTTCAGCAACACGCTTGTCTAGAGCTTCAAGAGCTGCACGCGTCTCTTCTTCGTTAAGTGCCGTCTTCTCTGCGAATACGTCTTCGATACCTTGAAGAACCATCGCTTTGTCTAGGTTAATACCTAGCTCGCTTGGCTTATCAATGCTTGTGCTTAAGTAGTTAGCGAAAGATACACCGATCGCGTATGCCGCTTTGTCATCTTCTGTTTTAAAGTTTACTGCTGCAACTTTAACTTCTTCTACCTGTGGAGCTTCTGCCTTTGGTTCTTCTTTCTGACAACCAACTGCTAGCATAACCGTTGCGGCAAGCAGTGATACTTTTAAAACTGATTTCATTGAATTCTCCAATTAATGGCCAAGCCATTGGTTATTGTGCACAAATCTAATGATTAGATTGGTGTGAATACGTTAGTTATAACAATATACTAGTCATATGTCTTTCGACACAAACCGGATTATTGGATGTGATGCGAATATTTTTCCACTCATTGCTATGTACGATTGTCATCACCTTGTTAAATGGCTGCTTTTTCTTCCAAGATGATGACCAACGCTGGGAAATTGAACCCAACGGCGCCACCAGCTTTGCCCTAAGTAGAGATGGACGCTTCGCGCTGCTCTACTCGCAGCAAAAACAGCTGCTCCTTTGGGATCTTGCCCAGAACAAAGAACTGGCTCAGCTTGGTCCACAAGATCAATCCGAAAATCAAGTATCGCGTATTCGCATCTCTGACAATGGTCGCTTTGCCATTACCGCCAGTCAGATGAATTTCGCCGTTTGGGACTTATCTTGGACACAAGCTGAAGGGCTATGGTCGATTTCCGATGGCTTAATTCGCGATGTTGATA